>NZ_JBRIIO020000028.1:0-60495 GCF_052976845.2 Nakamurella sp. GG22
TGTTGCCGGAGCGGGGACGGGAGTACCTGGACAGGAAGCCGGGGGCGGGCGTCCTGATGGCAGGGGACGCCGCCGTCCGGGCATTCGAGAGCCGCGGCTGGATTTGGGGCGGGTCGTGGACCGACCCGGTCGACTACCAGCACTTCTCGGTGTCCGGCCGCTGAACCGGTCTCAGCCGGTGATCGCCGGTTCCAGTCGATGGATCGTGAGCTGCCCGGGGTCGACACCGCTGACCACGACGTCGGTCTCCCTGTCGGCGGGCACCCTTAGAGCGGAACACCCGTCGCCGGCGAAGATCTCGACGATGCCGGCGTCGATGACGACCCGGATCACGTCGGCGGTCGCCGGCACGGTCGCAGCCTCGCCGAGACCGGGTCTGGTGATCGTCAGCCGGCCTTCCTCGGGCGAGGCCTCGATCGCGAGCACCTCATCGTGCCCGGCCGTGAGCGCGACTCGCCAGTCTGGTCGACGGCCCGGCAGTTCGATGTCGAGACCCCGACTCCCTCCCGCCACCACGAGCCCGCCGCGGCCGGCGTCGTGCGAGATGGGCACGTCCCGCCGCAGCGCTTCCAGATCCGGATGGGGCCGCAGGCGCACCGTCCGATCGTGGCCGACCTCGACCACCATCGGCAGCGAGAGAGCACCCGCCCAGGGTTTCGACACCGGCGCCTGCGACGGGTCCTCACGGAGCCAGGACATGACGCACGGCCGGCCGACGGAATCGGTGAAACTGGTCATGGCGTAGGCGGTCTCATCGTGGGTGAGCCGGCTCCACCGCTCCGCGGTGAACATCACACCGTCGTAGCGGCCGACCGCACCGGCGACGTAATACAGCGTGTCCTTGTCCCACACCGACACCACGAGCACCCAGTCGGCGCCGACCCGGAACAGCTGCGGGCACTCCCACATCGTGCCGGTCCAGACCCCGTCGACGTCCGCACTGCTGCGCGAACACAGCACCCCGCCGTAGGTCCAGTTCTCTCCGTCCGCCGAGGTGTACTGAACGGCGAGCCCAGTCCCATCGGTCACGCCCGCACCCACCACCATCGACCAGCCCCGTTCGGTGCGCACCAGGCAGGGATCGCGAAAGACCCTGGCCGCGAGGTCATCCGGCGGCCCGGCGATGAGGACACTGTCGGTCGGCCGTTCCCAACGCAGCAGTTCCCGATCGGGCAGGGCAACCGCGATCCGGCCGATGTCCCATTTGTCCGCGAGCACGCTGGTGTAGAGGATCCGGAGCACTCCGTCGGCGAGTTGGGTGGCGCCGGTCCAGCAGCCTTCCTCGTCCGCGCGGGGACTCAAGGCGATCGGTAAGCGTCGCCAGCGGAGCAGATCCGGCGCCACAGCGTGGCCCCAGTGAACAGCCGCGGCCCACTCGGTACCGGCCGGGACGTGCTGATAGAAGAGGTGGTACTCGCCGCCCGCCCAGATGATGCCGTGCGGATCGTTGAGCCAGCCGCGCTCCGGCGTGAAATGCAGCCGGGGCCTGACGTGGCCACCATCCTGAGAAACGACAACGGGCGGCGGATCTGTCGGCGACATCCCTCCATTCTCGGGCCTCGCATGCGAGCGCGGCCGACCCGTTCGGCGGTTGACCGGTTGAATTCGCCCGGCGCTACCGTGTTCGAGCCGGTCGGCAGTCAGCCGCCGACCCTGCTGAAAGGACCCCGATGCGGATCGCCCTGGCCAACGACCACGCCGGTTTCCCGTTGAAGGGCGAGATCTGGCAGCTCCTCGAGTCCGCCGGTCATGTGGTCGCCGATTTCGGCACCTTCGACGAGAACGCCTGCGACCTGCCTGATTTCGTCTACCCGGCAGCGCTGGCGGTCGCCCGCGGCGAATGCGAGCGCGGGATCTTTGTCGACGGCGTCGGGTACGGCAGCGCGATGATCGCCAACAAGGTGAGCGGGATCTTCGCGGCCGTCTGCCAGGACCCGTTCTGCGCCGGACTCGCCCGGTCGCACTCGAACACCAACGTGCTGTGCCTGGGCGCGAAGATCATCGGATCCGCGCTGGCGCTGGACATCGTCCGGGTCTGGCTGACCACCGACTACCTCGGCGGACCCGGCGGCGAGGAGAAATACCGGCGCCGGGTGGAGAAGGTGGCGGCGATCGACGACCGGCACCTCCGGCCGCTCACCGAACTCGACAGCCCGACCCTGGACTGACGGCGGCTCAGCGCGGGCGAGGCGGGGCAGGGAGACTGGGACCGTGCAGCTACCCGTCATGCCTCCCGTCTCGCCCATGCTGGCAAAGCCGGTCAGCGCCATCCCCGCCGACCAGTTGTACGAGCCCAAGTGGGACGGCTTCCGGTCGATCATCTTCCGCGACGGCGACGACGTGGAGATCGGCAGCCGGAACGAACGCCCGATGACCCGGTACTTCCCTGAGGTCGTCGAGGCGGTGAAGGCGAACTTCCCACAGCGGGCGGTGATCGACGGCGAGATCATCGTCGCAAACCTGGAGGGCAACACTCTCGACTTCGAGGCGCTGCAGCAGCGCGTCCACCCGGCCGCGAGCAGGGTCAAGATGCTGTCGAGCGCGACGCCGGCCAGCTTCGTCGCGTTCGACCTGCTCGCGATTGGCGACGACAACCTGATGGACCGACCGCTGATCGAACGCCGGCAGGCCCTCCAGGAGGCGTTGTCCGACGCGCAGCCGCCGATCCACATCACCCCCGCGACCACGGACATCACCGAGGCGGCGCGGTGGTTCGAGGAATTCGAGGGCGCCGGACTGGACGGGCTGATCGCGAAGAAGCTCGACCTGCGCTATCAGCCCGACAAGCGGGTGATGAGCAAGATCAAGCACGAGCGGACCTGCGACTGTGTGGTCGCCGGCTACCGGGTGCACAAGTCCGGGCCCGACACGATCGGCTCGGTGCTGCTCGGCCTCTACGACGACCGTGGCGTGCTGGCCTCCGTCGGGGTGATCGGCGCCTTCCCGATGGCGACCCGCAAGAAGCTTTTCGAAGAGCTGCAGCCGTGGGTGACGACGTTCGAGGGCCACCCGTGGAACTGGGCGGCGCACGAGGGTGGCGAGCGGACGCCGCGGAAGAACGAGACCAGCCGGTGGAACGCCGGCAAGGACCTGTCGTTCATCCCGCTGCGGCCCGAGCGGGTGGTGGAGGTCCGATACGACTACATGGAGGGCGTCCGGTTCCGGCACACGGCCCAGTTCGTCCGTTGGCGGCCCGATCGCGACCCAGAGTCCTGCACCTACGAACAGCTCGAGCGGCCGGTCCGGTTCAACCTCGCCGACGTCCTGACAAGCGGCTGACCGGCCGGATGGCCTCGACCGCGGATCCGCTCCGGTATCCCGCCGTCGTCGCCGAACTGCGTGCCGCGGGCTGCGTGTTCGCCGAGGACGAGGCGCGGCTGCTGCTCGCGGATGCGCGGTCGCCCGAGCATCTCGGGGAGATGGTCGTAAGGCGGGTGGCCGGCGACCCGCTCGAGTACATCCTGGGGTGGACGGACTTCTGCGGTGTGCGGATCGCCGTGCGGCCAGGCGTTTTCGTGCCGAGGCAGCGCACCGCCCTGATGGTGACCGAGGCGATCGTGCTTGCGCGGCAACGTCAGTCCGCCGCCAGCGGTCGGCCGGTGGTCCTGGACCTGTGTTGCGGCGCCGGAGCGGTCGGCGCCGCGGTGGCGGCTCGGCTGGGCCGCTGCGAGATCTACGCCTCCGACATCGATCCGGTCGCGGTGGCCTGCGCGCGGCTGAACCTGCCCCCGGACGCCGGCACGTTTGTGGGGGATCTCTATGCACCACTGCCGGACGCCGTCCGTGGACGGGTGGACGTCCTGGTCGCGAATGCGCCCTATGTGCCCACCGACGCTGTCCGGCTGATGCCTCCGGAGGCGCGGCTGCACGAACCGCGGGCGGCGCTCGATGGCGGCAGCGACGGCCTGGCGTTGGTTCGCCGGGTGATCCTGGAGGCTTCGGTTTGGTTGTCGCCCGACGGTGCGCTGCTCGTCGAGGCCAGTGACGGTCAGGCAGCCGCGGCGGTCGCCGCCGCTCGCGCCGCTGGTCTCGCGGCGCGGGTCGCCCAGGACGACGACATCGGCGCAACCGTGGTGATCGCCGGCCGGCGGGCGATGCACGAACCCTGATCGCAGAAGGCCCTGCGATGCAGGTGGCAGTCGACCGATGAGTTCCGGGCGGGTGCGGCGTCACGTCTGGAGGTAGACGCAACCCGCGGACGCCCACCACCACGTCGCTCCACCTGGAGGAACCTTGACGCTCAGCACCGGTACCGCCATCTCCGGCACCCTGACGGTGCCCGGAGCCAGGCTGTACTACGAGGTCAGGGGCACCGGTCCGGTGATCGCGTTGGTGGGTTCCCCGATGGACGCCCGGTCGTTCGAGCCGCTGGCCGAGATCCTGGCGGCCGATCACACGGTGCTCACGACGGATCCGCGCGGCGTCAACCGCAGCCCGCTCGACAATCCCGACGACGACTCCACTCCCGAACTGCGAGCGGACGACCTGTCGCGATTGCTCAGCCATATCCGGGCTGAGCGTGCCGTGGCGTTCGGATCGAGCGGCGGGGCAGTGACCGTGCTGGCCCTTGCCCAGGCCCGCCCCGACAAGGTGCACACGGTGATCGCGCACGAGCCGCCGCTGGAACAGTTGCTCGGCGACGCGGAGCAGCGCCGGGTCGCGATGGAGGACATGATCGCGACCTACCTGTCGGACGGGCCCGCCGCCGCCTGGGCGAAGTTCATGGCCGAGGCAAACATCGACATGCCGGAGGAGGGCGGGCCCACCGGCCCGATTCCGGAGCCGGCCGATCGCGACCCGCAGGAGGCCGCCGACGAGCGTCACTTCTTCCTGCACGAGTTGCGCGGCACAACCCTGTGGCGGCCGGATATCTCGGCGCTCCGGGCCGGCGCCACGCGCATCGTGGTGGGTATTGGTGAGGACTCCGCCGGCGAGGTCTGCGACGACACCTCACGGGCGCTGGCCGCCGCGCTCGGTATCGAACCCACGATGTTCCCGGGCGGGCACATTGCATTCGCGGAGGATCCCCCGAGCGCCGCCGACGCGCTGCGCGAGGTGCTGAACGCGGGCTGACCTTCCACGGGCCGGCAGCTAGCCGCGGCGGGCGGCGGCTTCTTCGTCCACGGTCCCGTCCCACTCCGACAGCGGCGCGGGGTGCCGGTGCCAGTGCACCTGACGCGGCCGGTCGTTGAGCTCCCGCCGGCCGTTTGCCCACAGCAGGGTCTGCCAGGTATCGGTGTCCTTCGGCGCCCAGGGGAAGAGTCGGCGGAGCACCGCCTGGCTGAGCACCTCCGATGGTTCGAACTCCAGACCGAGACCCAATGCAGCGTCGTAGGTGTGGATCAGGATCTCGTCACAGCCCATCGCCGCGAAACCCGTCGAATCGGCGAGCCCGTCCGGGTGCCAGCCGCGGTGTCCGGGTGGTACCCCGTCGGCGACGTAACCGAGCATCGCGCTGAACGCCGTGATGGTTCGGAGCAGGTCCGCCGGGTTGTCGGTCGGCCGGACCTTCAGGACCATCGTGCTGAGCTCCGTCTTCTCCGCGGACAGGTCGGTCGAGTACCAGAGCAGCACCTCACTGATGTGCGCGACGACCTCGCGCACCGACCAGGTCATGTCCGGGATCGGGCTGTCCCAATCCAGCCTCAGGGTCTTACTCAGGAACGATGTGCTGGCACGCGCTGACTGCTGAAGGCTCGATCCGTCCATGGCGGCAATTCTGAACCCAGGGCGCCCGCGAGGAGATTGTGGGTTCCGTCGGCGGTGAACGTCGTACGGCCTCGGGAACGTGACCTCGCTACCCCGGCATGGCCCGACCCCGGCAGATCGGCTTCGATTCATCGATTCTTGTCGTCGGCTCCGCCCAGTCTGCCGGATAGATCAAGGTGATGGACAAACTCGCATCGACCTTGCCGGTATTGGCGACAAAATGTGGACCGACTTCGGTGAAGCTCTCGCCTGGACCGAAAGTCTCCGCGCGTCCGCAACTCAGAGTTCGCTTGACTTTTCCGGTGATGACAGTGGCGATGACGATCCCTGGATGGCTGTGCCAGCCGGATGTGGCGCCGGGCTTATAGGTCAGCACGACATCATCGACCTTGACCGGCCCTTTGGTCTTCAGCTGGATCCCGTCGGCCTTCGACTTCTGCGGTCCATCGAGCACGCCGGATGATATTGGCGCCCGCCGGATGTCGCCGCTCGAAGGTGTTGCAGAGGCGGCGGTCGTCACGCCCAGCGCACCGGCAGTTGCGATGACGACCGCAGCGAACAACGCTTTCTTTCCCTGGCTGATGAGGTTGGGCATCTGAATTGGCCCCCTTTCATGAGGGTCCCATTCTGGCGTCGCAAGAAAACGCGGGCAATCCTGCCGTCAGAGTGATTCGGGTACGGACAGATGACTCATTCGGCGGTAGTCGTACGTCGGCGTGAGCCGCGTGTCATCTTGGACGGGATTGTCAGAAGGCACGGAATACGGGGGCCGCCTACTTCTCTATGCGGTTGCCCTCGTCATCCCAGTGCTCCGCAACCTTCTTGCTCGGCTGTACCCGCGGCGGTTCGCCCGGCTGCTTGGGGTAGTCAGGGGGCCAGTTCAATTCGCCGCCGGGCAGCGACTCCCAGAGCTGGAGCAGGGGTTCCAGCGAGTAGGCCTCCGCGTCCATCTCCGCCCACGGGTCACCGTCGGCGATGTAGTCCGGGATTGTCGTCAGGTTGAAGTCGCGAGGGTCCCCGACCTCCGACAGCCGGGCCCAGGACATCGGTGTGCTGACCGGTGCGCCGGGTCGGGCCCGAAGGCTCCAGGCGCTGGCGATAGTCCGGTCCCGGAGGTTCTGGTTGTAGTCCAGGAAGATCCGGGTGCCGCGCTGTTCCTTCCACCATGCGGTCGTCACGCCGCCGTCGCGTCGTTCGAGTTCGCGGCCCAGCCCGATCGCCGCGTGCCGCACCTCATCGAAGGTCCACCGGGGCTGGATGCGGACGAAGATGTGAATGCCCCGGTTGCCGCTGGTCTTGGCGAAGCCCCGCAGGCCCAGCTCCTCGAGCAACTCCCGGGTGACCTCCGCGACCCGCTGCGCGTCGGAGAACGAGGTTCCCGGCTGTGGATCGAGATCGAGCCGCAGCTCGTCGGGGTGGTCGACGTCGGGCCGCCGTACCGGCCACGGGTGCAGGGTCAGCGCACCCATCTGCGCGGCCCACACCAGCGACGCCACCTCGGTGGGGCACAGCTCCTCCGCGGTACGCCCGCTGGGAAAGGTGATCTTGACGGTCTCGATGAAGTCGGGCGCACCCTTCGGCAGCCGCTTCTGGTAAAAACCGTCGCCTTCCCGATCCATCGGTCCGGTGGCCAGCCGCATGCCCTCACGCCAACCGTCCGGCCATCGCTCCATGGCCGTTGGTCGCTCACCGATCGCCCGCATCAGCACGGTGCCGACGGCCGCGAAGTATTCGCAGACCTGGAGCTTGGTGATCGTCGGCGTCCGTTCCGTCGCCTCGTAGATGACCCGGTCAGGGCTGGAGACTCGCACTTCCCGCTCTCCGACCGTGACGAGCGCAGCGGGGGACTTGGCCATCGACGCAACCTATTACAGACCCGTAAGGAACGGGCCGGGAACGCCGAACCCGGTGTCGTTGTTGACTGAGGTATGACCACCAACAAGACCTACCAAGTTCAGAAGTCCGACGAGGAGTGGCGCTCGGAGCTCAGCCCGCAGGAGTACCAGGTACTCCGCAAGGCCGGCACGGAGCGGCCCTTCTCGAGTTCCTACGAGACCGACCCGACCGTCGGCGTGTACCGGTGTCGCGGCTGCGGCTCCGAGCTGTTCCGCAGCGAGCACAAGTTCGACGCGCACTGCGGCTGGCCGGCGTTCTACACCCCGCTGGCCGAGGACCGGGTGGAGCTGATCGAGGACCGTTCCTTCGGCTCCGTCCGCACAGAGGTGCGCTGCGCCACCTGCGGATCACACCTCGGGCACGTCTTCTCGGGTGAGGGCTACCCGACCCCGACCAACGACCGGTACTGCATCAACGGAGTGTCGCTGACCCTCGAGCCCGCCGAGGGCTGAGTGGCTGTGGCGCAATCGAGTGGGCGATTTCCGACGTTCCCGGGCCCGAAGAACGTCGGAATCTACCGAATGGATTGAACCCGGGGACGGGCGCTGCGTGGAAGGTCACCCCACGTGGCGCCCTTTCCGCGTCCGGACCCGCCCGCGCCGATGGAACACTCGAGACGTGAACTCCCGCATCGTGTCCGCCTTCCGCATCATCGCCGTCGTCGAGGCAATGACCTGGCTCGGCCTGCTCGTCGGCATGTACGTCAAGTGGGTCGCCGGCACCAGCGAGGTGGGCGTGAAGGTGTTCGGGCCGATCCACGGCGGCGTCTTCATCGCGTACGTCGTCCTGGCGCTGCTGACCGCGCGAATCCAGCGCTGGACCGTGTGGACGACACTGGCCGCGCTGGCCGCGTCCATCCCGCCGTTCTTCACCGTGTGGTTCGAACTCTGGGCGAAGCGGTCCGGCCGATTGGACCCCGTGCAGCAGCCCAGCGCGGCATTCGCCGGCTGACTGGCCACGGTCCTCCCGTCAGCGGACGATCGCTATCCCGTCCAGCAGTCGCTGCACGGACCAGACGAACTGCTCGGTGGAGATCCAGCCGGCAGTGACCTCTCTGGTGGCCACCGTCATCGGCCACTGACCACCGTCCAGCCATTCCAGCGCCGCCAGACGCCCGGCGATCCGGTCCTGCTCCGGCTGCAACGGCGGCTTTCCGTCCGTCTCCGCGACCTCCAGCGCGACCGCGCCGAGTACCTGGACGATGAGCGCGTAGCTGGCCCGGGACGCGTCTGCGGGTGTGAGCCCCCCGTCCACGATGGCCGCGATGAGCCGTTCGCCGACCAGCAGCGCCGTTGGTCCGTCCATCGGCGCTGTCATCATCAGCCGCGCAACTCCGGGGTGCCGCAGCAGCACCGTGCGCAGAGACGTCGCGTACTCCAGAACCGTTTGCTGCCAGGTCTTCTCGGAGCGGTCGAGCAGGGTGACGTCCGAATCGGACAGCACCCGCTCCACGATCTCCCGCTCGAGCGCCGCGCGGCTCGCCACGTAGGTGTAGAGCGCATTGGGCCGGACGCCGAGTAACGCCGCCACCGCGCGCACGGAGAGGGCGTCCGGCCCACCTTCGTCGACGACCTCGAGCGCGGCATCCACCACCTGGGCCAGGGCGAGGCTCCGCCGTGGACCACGCCGCCCTGGCGCCTTCCCGAGCTCGGCAGGTGCTTCGCCCACCCCATGGACAACTTCTGATTCGCCTCTTGACGTCTCGTCTGCCACGGGATTACTGTACAGCGTACAAACTCTGTACGCCGTACAACGAAGGAGCGGACATGATGACCACCACCCACCACGAGCAGCAGATCTCCCCGGTAACGCGCGACGGACGGCGACTGACCGCCGGACTGCTGATCGCCGGCGCCGCCGCCGTCAACCTGGCCTTTCTCGGGCTCGGGGCGGTCTTCGACTACCCGGACGTGCTGAACAAGCCCGCGGCCGAGGTGCTCGCCACCTTCGCGGCCAACCAACTGGTGATCAGCTTCTGGTTCCTGCTGCTGGCCGCCGGCGCCGGACTCCTCGCTCCGATCGCCATCCGGGTCGGGCGGCTGGGTACCTCGGCCGCGCTCCGCGCGTCGGTGCCGGTCGGAATCGCCGCGGCTGCCGTGCAGGTCGTCGGGTTGCTCCGCTGGCCGGTGCTGGTCCCCAGCCTCGCCGCACGAGCGGGTGATCCCGGTGCCGCCGACACCTTCGATTCCGCGAACCTGTGGCTGGGCACCGTGCTCGGAGAGTCCTTCGGGTACGCACTGACAGCCGCCTGGACAGTCCTGGTCGCCGTCGGCCTCTACAAGGCGGTGTTCCGCGGATCGCTGACCGGACGGGTCCTCGCCGTTACCGGCATACTGTCTGCCGCGCTGATCGCCGCCGGAATCGTGGAGCCGTTCGATGTCGCCGGGGCGGGGTTGGCCAACTTCGCCGGGTACGTCATCTGGAGCGGTTGGCTGGTCGCCGTGGCCGTCGTCATTCTCCGTGGAAAGTTCGCGGCCCCAGCTCCGGCGACCCGCAGCGCTGTCGAGGTCTGACCATGTCGCGCAGCCTCCTCGCTAACCTGACTTTCCGCAGCCGGGCGCTCTGGACCCTCGGATTTCTGGCTTTCCCGGTGGCCGGCATCGCCGGCGGCATCGTTGCCGGACCGGTGAACTCCCCCGCTGCCGCCCTGCTCGGCGGAATCGTCACCGGGGCAGTGATCGGCGCAGGTCAATGGCTGGCATCCCGCCGCCAACTCGAGTGGATCCGGTGGATCCCGGCCACCGCTGCGGGGATGGGCCTGGGCCTGCTGGCCGGTGCGGTCGCTGTCGACTTCGGCACCAGCCTGGCCGATCTGGCCCTGATGGGCGCCGTCACCGGTCTCGCCCTCGGTGGGGCGCAGGCCGTTGTCCTGCCGGTCGCGGCGCGACGACGCTGGATCTGGGCCGCTGCCCTGCCGGCGCTCTGGGCACTGGGCTGGACGGTCACCACCGCCGCCGGCGTCGACGTGGAAGCGCAGTACACGGTCTTCGGTGCCACCGGTGCGAGCACGGTGTCCGCGCTGAGCGGGGTGCTGTTGCTGTTCGTCCTGCCGCGCACTTCAAGGATCGCCGCGGGGAGTGCGGCATGAGTGGCCAGCACGTGGTCTTCGGTACCGGCGCCATCGGCCTCGCCCTGCTCGCCGCACTGCAGCGCCGGGACCTGGACGTACGACTTGTCAACAGATCGGGAGCAGCTCGGGTACCCGCCGACGTCGAGGTCGTTGCCGCGGACGCCTCCGACCCGGTACAGGCCGTCAGGGCGGCCCGCGGGGCCGCGGTGGTCTATCAGGTCAATGAACCCGCCGTACGCGGAGTGGTCGGCGAGATTCCCGGGCCTGCAGGCGGGCGTGCTGACCGCCGCCGAGGCGAGCGGGGCCCGGATGGTCAGCATGGAGAACGTCTACATGTACGGGCGTCCCGCCGGTCGGCCCTTGACCGAGGACCGGCCGAACGCCGCACACACCGCCAAAGGGCTGCTCCGCGGGCGAATGGCGGACGACCTGCTCGCTGCGCACCGGTCCGGCCGCGTTCAGGTCGCCATCGGCAGAGCGTCGGACTACTTCGGACCCGGCGGTGGTGCCCAGTCGAACCTCGGCGATCGGCTGTTCCCGCCCGCGCTGGCCGGGAGGACGGCATCGGTGCTGGGCGATCCCGATCAGCCACACACCTACAGCTTCATCCCCGACATCGCCGAAGGGCTGGCAGTCCTCGGCGAGCACCCGGACGCGGTCGGCGAAATCTGGCACCTGCCCAATGACCCGGCCACCAGTACAACGCGGGAGTTGGTCACCATCGCCTACCGGCTCGCGGGCCGGCCCGCCGCTCGACTGCGGACCATGCCGGGCTGGTTGCTGCGCGCGGGTGGATTGGTCAACCCGACGCTGCGCGAACTGGTCGAGATGCGGTACCTGTTCGACGAGCCGTTCGTCGTCGACAGCAGCAAGATCACCGACCGGCTCGGTGTCCGGGCCACCCCCGCCGAGCGGGCGCTGGCCATCACGTTGGCGAGCTACCAGGGCGTCAGGTAGAGCAAGATGCCGGTATGACGCCCCCGGACACCTACATCCACGGCCATCACGACAGCGTGCTGCGCTCGCACCGGTGGCGGACTGCCGAGAACTCGGCGGGCTACCTGCTCCCGCATCTGCGGCAGGGCCAGTGTGTCCTGGACATCGGTTGCGGCCCAGGCACGATCACCCTGGACCTCGCCCGGCTGGTCGAGCCCGGACAGACCGTGGGGGTGGACCGGGTCGGCCAGCCGCTGGTCGATGCCCGGCAGTCGGCCGCCGACGAGGGCGTGACCAACGTGGCGTTCACCGTCGGTGACGCCTATCAGCTCGACTTCCCGGCGAACACCTTTGACGTGGTGCACGCCCACCAGGTGCTTCAGCACCTGACCGACCCGGTCGCCGCCCTGAAGGAGATGGCGCGGGTGTGCCGGCCGGGTGGGGTGGTGGCCGCGCGCGACGCCGACTACGCGGCGATGACGTGGTATCCGCCGGATCCGCGGTTGGACCGCTGGCTGGAGCTGTACCACCAGGTGGCGGTGGACAACGGCGCGGAGCCCGACGCCGGCCGGCGGCTGCTGGCCTGGGCGCACCAGGCGGGGTTTGCGGACGTCGCCTGTTCGGCGTCGGTGTGGTGCTATTCGACCCCCGACGAACGCCGGTGGTGGGGGTCGACTTGGGCGGAGCGCGTGACCGAGTCGGCGTTCGCCCATCAGGCTGTGAGCGGTGGATTCACCGACCATGCCGAGCTGGAGCAACTGGCTGGGGCCTGGCGCGACTGGGGCTCGGCCGATGACGGCTGGTTCGCGATCCTGCACGGCGAGATCCTCTGCCGGGTTCAGTGACCTGAGCGGCCCCGATCAGCTGAAGCGCCACCTGGTCTGACCGTAGGTGCCCTTTGCGAATCCGTAGGCGGTCGACGGCCTGACCTCGTAGACATGGGCCCGGCCGGCGTGGTGGACGAACCCGCCGTCGGTCACCTCGAAACGCCAGTCGGAACCGTATTTCTCGAAGTAGGCGTCGGCAATCCTGCGCAGCCGTTCCGGATCCTCCACCGGGACGGCGTCACCTTCGACGACCAGGTCGAGGCCCTCCTTGAGCGAGTTGTTGCCTGTGGTGAGGACGACCTGCCGGTTCGCGTCCAGGTTCTTGGCCTTCCGCTCCTCCGGACCCGTACAGAAGTACCCCGCGCCGTCCAGCCACACCGCGATCAACGGTGTGACGTGCGGCCCTCCGGTTGGCCTGACGGTCGTCAGCCAGAAAAGTTCGGCTTCCGTGAGCTGCCGCCACGCGGTGTCCCAGGCGATTGCATCCGCCTCCGGATCGCTGTAACGGGCGTCGAGGTCGGTGCTCGGTGCTGTGCTGGCCATCGAATGATCCCTTCGGTCGGTCCAGCACAGACTGCGCCAACGTTGCCGATTCATCGGATCGGACCTCGATGGCGTGCGGTCTCACTGGGCAGGCACGGGCGCACCGAATCGAGCACCAGGCAACGTCGCAATAGGGAAACGTGGCAGTAGGGATCGTGGCAGCAGGGATCAGCGTGAACCCGGCTTCACGGCCGCCGCGAGGTCGACCCGTCGGTGCATGCCGAGCCCTTCGACGTCAGCGATGCGAGCGCTGCACGGCTCTCGGTCCTGCGCCGGCCGCACGGAGCAGGCCTCGTCCGGCGATTGCCAGGACAGCGACCGTGACCACCATCGGCGGCGAATTGGTGCCGCTGCGTTGCTCGCGCTTGTCGATCCACTTCGGGATCGCTGTGACGGTGAAGTGCATGGCATTGATGGTCGCCGGGAGGAGGTAATAGCGCCTCGGCAGGACGGCGACGGACGCCATCGACCTGCCGTACGTCAACGGCCCCTTCCGCCGAGGCTCGACGGTTGCACCGTCGCGCCGTCTGATGGATCGCACGGCCATGGGCGGTCTCCTCACGGTGCAAGGCTCAGCGGGCGGCGGTCCGGACCAGCCAGCTGCAGGTGCATCCATTCTCGGCCTGCTCCGGGATGGTGGCACCGCCCCAATTGGGTGATCCTCGCAGACCGGATCTTCAGGGCGTCCACCGTTGGACGGCTTGCCGCCGTGGCAGGTTGACCCGGAACCATGTGAGAGACGCTCGCCGGGCATTGGCGACGCGGAAGCGATGACGCGGCATCGGAGATGGAGAACGTCACCTGGTGCGATATATCAATCCGACTGTTGCGGCCTGACAGGCGTCCTGGTTGATCGGTTTGTTGTGGAATTCGATGGTGGCGCCGGAGAAGATGGCGGATTGACCGGGTGCGAGCGTACGTCCGATGTACATGTTGGGGTCACGAAGGTCGTAGTCGGTGCTGTCGCAGACACCGTCAACTGCGCCCGCCGCCTTCGTCACCGTCGCGATCTCCACTGAGATGGCCTCGACGTAGATCGCCTCGGGACCGCGATTGACAATCTGCCCGCTGATGGGCGTGGATGCGAGACCCGGCGCGATGTCGACATTCGTCGAGATCTGTCCGATGTCGAAGGGTGACACCGGGGCGTCGTCATTCCCGGGTGACCCCGACCCGGTCGGCGTGGGTTCGATGACGACATCGTCGGGGAGTCCAGCATCGCCGCACGGTGGCTCGGCCGCCCGGGCCTGGTTCGGCACGGCACCGCCCACGACGATCCCGGAACCGATCACCAGCGCGGCCACGAGCGCGACCCTCCGCCCTCTCCGGCCTCCTGCACCCACGGACAGCAGTACACCGACAATCAGCAAGGCCGCGGCCACCACCAGCAGAGTCGTGACGGGGGAGCCGGTGGCGGCCAGTAGGTCACATCCCGGACCTGACTCCGAGAGCTGCAACGCTGCAGCGCTTCTGACTTCGACGTGCACGCTCATGAGATGGTGAACCCCGAACTGGTGGCGCCGGTGAGTCCGGTGGCCGAGATTTGCAGGGTGTATCCGGTCCCGGCCGCTGGTGCGGTGATGTTCAGCGTGAAGGTGGCCACACCTGCCACGGCCGAGACCACCTTCGTGCCGTTGAGGGTGCCACCAACCGGATTGGTGGCGATCGCGATCGTCACCGGGGCGGTGCTGGTGGTCAGGTTGTTGAACTGGTCGAGGATCCTGGCGGTCACCGCCGGGGAGAGCGTCGCGCCTCTCGCCGTGGATGTCGGTTGCTGGCCGAACGCGAGTTTTGCCGCCGCGGCCGGCAGTACGGTGACTGCTTGGCCGGCACTGGTCACCCCGGCCCGGCTGACCGTGATGGTCGGCGTGCCCGCCCGGGTGTCACCGTAGTAGAACGTGGTGCTCGAGGTCCCGACCGGGATGGTGACGGTCGTGACGGACGTTCCACTCAGGGATGCCGCGAAGATCTTGGTCCCGGCCGAGGAAGACGACAACGTCAGGGCGGTCCCGCCGGCAGGCGCGTTCGCAAGGTTTCCGAACTGGTCCTTGGCCTGCACCGTGACCGGTCCGAGCGACGCAGTGGACGACGCTGTTCCCGACAGCGGCGCGGAGGTGATGAGCAATTGGCTGGCAGCGGCCGCGACGACCGTCTGATTCTGCGTGGCGCTGGTCAATCCACCCGCGGCGGCGGTGACCGTGGGCGTGCCTGCGGTGGTGTCCCCGTAGTAGAGGGAGGCACTCGACAACCCCGCACTGACAGTCACGGTGGCGATGGGAACTCCACTGGAGCTGGCCGAGAACACCGTCGTTCCAGTAGATGTGGACGTGGGGGTGATTGTCACGCCGCCGGTCGGCGCCGCCGCCGCGTTGCCGTAGGCGTCACGCAACTGGACCGACAGCGGACCCAGGGTTGCGTTGCTGGACGCCGCTCCGGACAGCGCCGTCGTGGTGAAGGCCAGGGCCACCGGTGCGCCGGCCGTGATGGTGGCCGTTTGGGTTGCACTGGTCAAGCCCGTGCCGCTGACTGTGATGGTCGGTGTGCCGACTTTGGTGTCCCCGTAGTAGACAGTGGCGCTCGATCCACCCGGGGCGATCGTCACGGTGGTGATGGAAGGACCGCCGAGACTGGCCGAGAACACCTTGCTGCCGGTGGATGTCGAGGCGAGCGTGAGCGTGTTCCCGGTCACCGGAGCGACCGCGGTGTTTCCGAAGGCGTCGCGCAGCTGCACGGTGATCGGCCCGAGCGATGCCGTCGCCGATGCGGCTCCGGATAGTGCCGTCGAGGTGACCGCCAGCACGGTCGCCGCTGCCGGCGTGATGGTGGTGATCTGGCTTGCGCCGGTCAGTCCGGTGGCCGTCAGGTTGATGGTCGGAGTCCCGACCCTGGTGTCGCCGTAGTAGAAGGACACCGTGGACGAGGCGGCGGAGATGGTTCTGGTAGTGACCGCCGCCCCGTTGGCGGTGGCCGAGAAGACTTTGGTACCAGTAGAGTTCGATGACAACGCGATGATCTGTCCACCGCTGGGGGCAACGGCGACGTTCCCGAAGACGTCCCGCAGTTGGGCGGTGTACGGGCCACGCGCCGCGGTGGAGGACGCAGCGCCGGTCACCGGAGCTGTGGAGAACACGACCGCCGACGCAGTCGCACCGGTGATGGTGGCGTTCTGGGTGGCGCTGGTCAGCCCCGGTGAGCTGGCGGTGATCGCTGCGGTCCCTGCTTTGGTGTCGCCGTAGTAGAAGGACACGCTAAACAAGGCGGCAGCGATGGTGACCGAGGTGGTGGCCGTTCCGGAGGCGGTGGCGGCAAAAACCGTTGCTCCGGTGGACGATGTCGACAGCGAGATGACGAGGCCACCCGCCGGCGCGACGGAGGCGTTGCCGTACTGGTCACGGCTCTGCACGGTGAACGGTCCCCGGGCGGCGGTGGCGGAGGCGGCTCCGGTGATGGCCGTCGAGGTGAAGGCCAGTTGCGCGACGGGACCGGCCGCTGTGGTCGTCGACTGGGTGCCGGTCGTCAGACCGGACGAGCTGACGGAGATGGTGGCCGATCCGGCCTTGGTATCGCCGTAGTAGAAGGTCGTGCTGGACGCCCCCGCCGGGATGGTCACCGTCGTCGTGGGCGTACCGGACAGTGCTGCCGAAAAGACCTTCGTGGTGCTGGTCGAGGACGAGGTGAGAGTCACCGTGCGGCCGCCTGTCGTGGCAAGCACGGGATTGCTGGTGGAGTCCTGCAACTGCACGGTGAACGGCCCTCGTGACGCTGTGGTCGACGGGGCCGCGAGGGTGATGGCCGTCGACGTGATGGCGAGTTTCGTGGCCACCGTCGAGAGGATCGTCTGCACCTGGGTGGCGCTGGTATAGCCGCTGCGGCTGACCGTGATCGTCGGTGTGCCCGCTCTGCTGTCGCTGTAGTAGAACGAGGCGGAACTACTACCGATGGCGAAGATCAGCGACGTCGTGGTCGGCGTGCCGCTGGCAGACAGCGAGAACCTTTTCGTACCAGTGGAACTCGATGCCATCGTCGCGGTGGTGGAGGACGTCGCGACCGCGGTGTTGCCGAAGGTGTCGGTCAGCCGGACGGTGAGCGGTCCCAGCGTCGGCACCAGCGAGGCGCTTCCGGTGACGGGTGCGGACGTGAAAGCAAATCTGGAAGGCGCTGCGGGGGTGATCGTCTGTGTCTGCCGTCCGGTGCTGAAGCCCGTCCGACTTGCACTGATCTGCGGTGTCCCGGCCAGACTGTCGCCGTAGTAGAAGGAGACACTCGACGCCCCTGCCGGAATCGTGATGGTGGTGATCGACGTTCCCCCCGAGGTGGCGGCGAAGATCTTCGTCCCGGTGGACGACGACGACAGCGACACGACGGTGCCGCCGGCGGGGGCACTGGTCGGGTTGTCGAACACATCCTGCGACTGGATGGTCAGCGGACCTCGACTGGCCGTCGATGTCGCGATGCCGGTGACCGGGGCGGTGGTGAACACGAACTTGTACCCGGAAGCGGGGGTGATGGAGAAGGTCGTCGACGTTGCGGTCGTCAACCCGGGACTTGCTGCGGTCAATGAGTAACCGGCGCCGGCCTTGTTGATGCTGACGTCCGGAAAGGAGGCCACCCCGGCGGCGTCGGTCAGCTCCGTCACGGTGCCGGCCAACGCGCCGCCGGCCGGGTTGGCCCCGAAGGAGAGCGTGATCGGCACCCCCGCCTGCGCTGCCGCGGTGCCGCCCGCTGTCCGCAGCGCCACCACCACCGGCGGGCCGATGTCCTCACCGGCAATGGTGCTGGTCGGCTGCGTGGTGATCGCAAGCGCAACGGGCTTGGCGACCAGCACGCTGTCGCTCGGGGCGCTTGCGGCCGTCCACGACCGGTAGACCGACGTGACGACGTAGGAGTAGCTGCCGTCCGGGATCGCACCGTCGACACAGGATGTCCCCACGACCGGCACGACCTGGCTGCTGCCGCAGGCAGGCACGGTGGTCGATCCGACCCGCTCGACGTAATAGCCGGTCGGCGCCGGCAGGGTCAGCGGCGGGGTCCAGCTGACGGTGAGCGTTGAACTGCTGTCTGTCGGCACGGTGACCGCAGTAGGCGGATCCAACGTGCCGGTGGCGACGGTATCGGCGTTGGCACCGGTCGAAGACCAGTACGCCGCCGCAGGGACCACCCCGAACATCAGCAGATTCAGTACGCCGAGCACGATGACCCGAGCTCGAGCGGTGTGCTTCTTCACCGCAGGCAGTCCTCACTGTCGCGCGTACCGAATGGCCGGGGCGGCGTCGGCAACGGCGACGACGCCCCGGACCCGGTCAGCTCGCGAGGAAGTAGAGCGGGACGGTGGCGCCCTTGCACCCGTCCTGGTTCGCCCCTGTGTCGTCCATGGTGATGGTCACCGTTCCGTCGACGGTCTCTCCCGGATCGAGGGAGCCATAAACAATGTCGGGGACGCCGACCGTGTAATCGGCCGCGGTACAGGTCAGGACAGGGGGGCCAGGCACAGTTCGAGTCCACTCCGCGCCGCCGGCGTTTGCGACGGTGACGGTCACATTGGCGAGCTGCTGCACACCGGAGCTGGGATTGGTCACCGTGAACGCAACCGTCTGCGTCGGCCCACCGGGAGTGAGCGGGTCGCCGGTCGCTGCCGTGCTGGCCACGATGAAAACGACACTCGTACCGGTGGTTGCCGTTCCGACACCCTGCCCTGACGAGGTCCAGTACGCAAACGCAGCACCGCCTCCCAGCAGGATCAGTGCGGCGGCGACAACGATGACGGTCAGTCGCTTCTTCGTGCTGCTGAGACGTGTGCTCACGGGGCGTCCAATCCTTGGTGAAAGGCGTTGCGGGCGTGCGACATCGGAACGACCCTGTCCCGATCCCTCGGGTGCAAAAGGGCCATACGTCAAACCGCGTCGGGCTGTATCGCGTGCCGAAAACTAGATGCACATGAATAGTTCGGCTGATGGACATACTGCATGGGCCGCTAGCGTAAAAGGGACATTTCTAGCTACAACCACTCAAAGCAGGGCAAAGTCACTCGCTCGGGATCTACGGGAGCAGCGGTGGGTCATGACGAGCGACACCCGGGGAGGCCGTCACGGCCTCATCAAGCCGAAGCGTCACCTGGTGTGACTGTCGGCGGGGAACACAGCCCGTGCACCTGGTACCCGGCAACCGATCGGCGTGCCTTCGGGAGAGTGGCTCAGCCGGTGGGCACCTCAGCGCCCACCCGACCGAGGAACGCGACGGTGGCGGCGGAGATCTGTGCGGACGCATCCCCCCGGCTGATCGAAGGCTGACCGTCCCCGGGTTGCTCGCTGTAGTCGCCGAAGTAGGCGTGCACCCCGCCCTCGATCTCGGTGAAGGTGGTGTCCGGCGGCAGTTTGCTCTTGCTGAGCTCGATGTCGGCGGGCGTGGCGAGCAGGTCGTTGCTGCCGGAGATCGACTCCACCTCGAGGGTGTCGTCGGCCGACATGTCGTCCTGGGGGAATGAGGCCCACAACAGCAGACCGTCAACGGCGTCGAGGTGATCGGCCGCGAACCAGGAAGCGCTCACCCCGCCGAGGGAGTGGCCGCCGACCGCCCAGCGGCCGATCTCGGTATGGTCGGCGATCGGGCCGGCCGACTGCCCGACCTGGGTGATCGCCAAGCCGTAAGGCTCCTTGAGGATGACCACGAGGTTGCCGGCTTCAGCCGCGGGCCGGAGCAGCGCTGCGTAGGCGCGGGCATCGACCCGGGCTCCCGGGGAGAACACCAACCCGACTCCGGTGGGCGCCGGCGTGGTCGGGATGAACTCGATGGAGGTCGGGTGGTCGACGACGGTGACCGATTGATCACTCTGCAGTGCGGCCAGCGCATCCGGTCCGGCGGTGAACGGTCGAAGCCAACCCAGCAGGCCGACCCACCCGATCGCGAGCAGCGCGATGACGACCCGGCCGGCCATCCACCAGCCGCACCGCCGAGGTGACGGTGCCTGCGGATCCCCGCCCTGGGCGGTGCGAGCGCCATCCTGTTCCCACGGCGCGCCGTCCGGTTCCGGGTCCCGCCGCCAGGGCGGGAAGGCCGTTGCGACAAGGGTTAGTCCGACGGCGACGGTCACCAACAGCGTCGCCGGATACGCCGGATGGCCGTTCCAGATCGCGTCGAGCCGGCTGAGCAGCGCCCATGACGGGACGACGAGCAGCAGGAGACCGACGCCCAGCCGGAACCACCGAGCGGGCGTCATCGTCCTCGAACCCCTTGCTGGTCGCCGGTTGTGCTGAGCCCGGTCATCATGAGCCACGCTCGACCTCGGTGCAGCGGGTGACACTCGTCAGCGGCGCCGGTAGCCGGTGGGCCGGCGGTCCTCGCGGTAGGACGGGTTGGCGCCCAACGGGTTGCGCGGCTTCCCGTCGTCGGTCGGCGTCGGTCCCGGCTGGCAGGACGGGCAGTAGAACGCCGGCCGCTCCTTCAGCACGGGGCCGATCGGCGCCACCCTGATGATCGTCCCGCAACGCTGACACGGCCGGCCGGAGCGGCTGTGCACCCAGTTCTCCAGCCCGCGGCGGGGATTGCCCGTCGTGGTGGGCTTGGCCTGGGTCGCGCCGCGGAGCAATTGCCGCCGCGCGGTCGCCAGCAGTGCGGGGACGTCGACCTCGCCGATGGGCATCCACGGGGAGGTCTTCTGCACGAACAGCGCCTCGGCCATGTACATGGTGCCGATGCCGGCCACAGTCGTCTGGTCGAGCAGCGCGGCACCGACGTGCCGCTCGGGGTCGACGGTGAGCCGGCGGGTCGCTTCGGCGAGCCCCACTGTTTCGAAGTCGTCGGCCATGATGTCCGGCCCGAGGTGCCCGACGAGCGTGTGCTCGTCCGCGGTCGGCAACAGGTCGAGCAGTCCCAGCCAGGTCCCGACCGCCGTCCACTCCGTGCCGCCCAGCACCGCCCGGACGCTGCCGCGGCCGCGCTGCGGCCATGGTTCGGCGTCACGCGCGTGCACGTACCAGCGCCCCTCCATCCGCAGGTGCGAGCGCAGCGTCAGCGGCACATCGGGGACGGTCGGGAAGCGCGGCCGAGTAGCTCCCTCATCGGCGGCGGCGAACCGGGTCAGGATCTGCTTGCCGTACGCCACCACTTCGGTGACCGTGCGGCCGGCGAGGTCCGCCTCGCCCAGCGTGGGCCAGCGCAGCTCGGAACGGACCAGCGGTCGACCGGCGAGCGCCTGATCCAGCCGGCGGGCGGTCCGCAGCACGGTGTCACCCTCGGGCATCGCTCACCTCCTGTTTCCAATGGGGCTCAATTGCGGCTTTGTCGTACGGGAGCGGAAACGGCGTCGAGTGATGTGTTCCCCGATCGCGGGACGTTCTCCGATCCCGCGGCGTTACCGATCTCGCGGCGTTCCCGATCGCGGGGATTCGGCCGATCGCCGAGGCAGATTGCCGTGGCCGGCTTCCGCTCACCGGGCGCTGCTGCGCAGGCGGAGTCCGCGCGGGGTCATGGTGAAGCCCGCCGCCGTCAGCGAATCCACCACCGGGCCAGTGGACGAGAGCGCGTCGGTGCCGTCGATCTTGGTGATCGTCAGCGATCCGATCCGGCCGGAGCGCACCCGCTCGGCGAGCGCTTCGGCCGCGACCGCGAGCAGCTCCGGCTGTCCGGAGAAGGTCAGCAGGGAACGCCCGCCGCGTTCGGCGAAGAACACCGCCTCGCCATCGACGAGCACGGTGAGGGCTCCGGCGCGACGGGCGGGTCGATGCCGGTCGGACGATCCTGCGGAGGGCTTCCCGTTCACCCGCTCGGGATCTTCGCCGGTGCCCGGCTCGGCCCTGGAACCGGTGCTCGCGCCGCCGACGGACGCACCGCCCGTGCTCGCTCCGCCGCTGGACACGCCGCCGCGACTCGCACTGCCGCTCGACGTACTGCCGGTGGTCGGCGGCCACGGGAGGGCGGCGCCGTACGGGTTCGCGGGATCAGCAGCGGCCAGCACGACGCCCTGCGGAACACCCTCCTGCTCACCCGGTCTCGCCGCGAACCCCCGGACCCGGTCGACCGCGCCGGCCGACGCGAACTGCGCGGCCCCGAGACCCTCGACGAAGTAGCCGCGGCGGATCCGGCCGGTCTCCTCCAGTGCGGCGAGCACCCGGTACACCGCGGCGAACCCGCCGACGGTGCCCTCGGCCACCACCGCGCCGCGGGTGACGATCCCGTGCCGGTCCAACAGCACCTCGGCGGCCGCATGCGCCCGCACCGTCGAGTCGGTCTCCTTCTCCGGGACCAGTGACCACCGGCCGGTCACCGACGGCGGGACACCGCGGCGGATCCCGCGCTCGCCCACCGGACGGCCGCGTTGCCCCGCCGAGAGCAGCGCCAGCCCGGACGGGCCGCGCATTCGGGCCCGCGGGGCAGGGGTTCTCGACCGGTGCGTGGTGCGGCCACCGACCAGCTTGGCGCGCAGCGGGGCAAGCGTGTCGCTGGTGACGAGCCCGGCGAACACCAGGTCCCACAAGGCGTCCGCGACGGACGAGTCGTCAGCGGCGACCTTCGGTGCCGATCCGTTGGTCGAGGTCGGGTCGCCGTTCGCAGTCCCGTGCTCCCGGTCGGCCGCGACGAACGCGGCGACCGCGTCGGCCAGCGACCGGAAGAAGTAGGCGCCGCCACCGGCCAGCACCTGCAGGATGGCAAAGTGCAGCTCGCCGGTCGGGGCGGGCGAGTCGGCATCCGGCAGCGGAATGGTGAGCGCCGATGTGTCGGCCAGGTGCAGTGCGATCCAGCCGTCGTCGCCGGCGAGTGAACCGTGCCCGGTCCACAGCACTTCGCCGGCGGTGGTGAGCTCGTCGAGCATTGCGGGGGTGTACCCCGAGACCCGGGCGGGCAGGATCAACGACTCCAGCGCCGAGGCGGGAACGACGGCGCCGGCCATCTGCTCGATCGCCCGCAGCAGCCCGTCGGTGCCACGCAGCGCCTCCGATCCACGGTGCACACCGATGCCGTTCCAGGCGGTGAGGAAGCGGGCCAGTGCCTGCTTCTCGACCGGTTCGACCTCAGCGCGCAGCGCGGCCAGCGACCGCCGGCGGAGCAGCCGGAGCACCTCGGCATCGACGAATTCCGGTCCGCCGGCGGCGTCTCCGCGCCGGTCGAGCGAGCCCAGCGGCCGGAACTCGCCTTCGGCGAGCCGGCCGGAACCGGCGAGGCGGCGCAGCGCGTCGGTGACGACGGCGATGCCGAGACCGAACCGGGACGCCGGCTCCGCCGCGACGAACGGCCCGTGAGTCCGGGCGTACCTGCCCAGCAGGCGACCGAGCGGGTCGTCGACCGACGTCAGCAACGATGCGGCGATGCCCGGCGGAAGTGCGGTGCCGAGGGCGTCACGGAGCACCGGCGCGTCGGTGGGATCGGCCCACATCACCTCGCCGCCGATCCGCACCTCTACCGCCCTGCGGGTGGCAGCGAGGTCGGCGAGGGCTCCGCCGACGTCCGGCACCGAACTCCGCAGGTCCACCTCGGTGGTCGTCAACGGGCCGATAATTCTGAGCAGGTCGGCGATCTCGTCGATGTTCCGGGCGCGCCGGTCCTCCGCGACGCGCTGCAGTTCCGCCTCGATGTCGGCGAGCGCCGTCGGGTCGAGCAGGTCGCGCAGCGCCAACCCGTCGCCGTGCCCGAGCAGTTCGGCGAGCAGGGTCGGGTCGACGGTGAGGGCGGCCGCCCGCCGCTCGGCGAGCGGCGAGTCACCCTCGTAGAGGAATTGCGCGACGTAGCCGAACAGCAGCGAGGACGCGAACGGGGACGGCGAGGGCGTCGTCACCTCGACGATCCGGACGGTCCGTGACTCCAGTTCCTTCATCAGGGAGACCAGCGACGGGACGTCGAAAACGTCGGACAGGCACTCCCTGACCGCTTCGGCGACGATCGGGAACGACGGGTACGCCGACGCGACCTCCAACAGCTGACTGGCCCGTTGACGCTGCTGCCACAGCGGTTGACGCTTGCCGATCTGCCTGCGCGGCAACAACAGTGCGCGGGCGGCACACTCCCGGAACCGGGCGGCGAAGATGGCGGCGCCGCCGATCTCCGCCGTCACCTCGGCTTCGAGGGTCTGCGGATCCAGGGCGACGAACTCGGCGAAATCCGGTGGCCCGTCCTCGTACTCGACATCGGGAAGCCGCAGCACGATCCCGTCGTCGGCGTGCATGGCCGCGACGTCGACCCCGTACCGCTCCCGCATCCGCGCCGAGATCACCAGCGCCCACGGCGCGTGCACCGCGGCCCCGTACGGCGAATGCAGCACGATCCGCCAGTCCCCCAGCTCGTCCCGGAAACGTTCGATCACCAGGGTCTTCTCATCGGGGACCACACCGATCGCGGCCTGCTGTTCGGCGAGGTAGCCGACGAGGTTGTTCCGGGCGTACTCGTCCAGGCCGGAGGCGGCGAGCATCCGATCGGCCACCTTCGGCTTCGCCGACGAGACCTCGCGGACGAACTCCCCGTGTGCGCGGCCGAGTTCGGCCGGCCGGCCGAGCGTGTCGCCCTTCCAGAACGGCAACTTGCCGGGCAGTCCCGGTGCGGGCAGCACGAGCACCTGATCGCGGGTGATGTCAACGATGCGCCACGAACTGGAGCCGAGCGCGAAGACGTCACCGACCCTGGACTCGTAGACCATCTCCTCGTCGAGCTCACCAACGCGCCGGCCCGGTCCGTCGCCACCGGCGAGGAAGACGCCGTACAGCCCGCGGTCCGGGATGGTGCCACCCGAGGTGACGGCCAGCCGTTGCGCTCCCGGCCGCCCGGTGAGCACCCCGGTGGTCCTGTCCCAGGTCAGCCGGGGCCGTAACTCGGCGAACTGCTCGCTGGGATAACGGCCGGACAGCATGTCCAGCACCGCTTCCAGCGCGCCACGGCCGAGCGCGGCGAACGGAGCCGACCGGCGGAGCAGTTCCAGCACCTCGTCGACCGTGATCGGTTCCATCGCACAGATCGCGACGATCTGCTGTGCCGCGATGTCCAGTGGGTTCGCGATGACGGAGAGCGATTCGATGGCCCCGACCTGCATGCGGCCGGCCACGACGGCGGCGGAGATCAGGTCCCCACGGAACTTGGGGAACATCACGCCGTGGCTGGGTGCGCCGACCTGATGCCCGGCCCGGCCGATCCGCTGCAGCCCACTCGCCACCGACGGGGGTGATTCAACCTGGATCACCAGATCCACCGCGCCCATGTCGATGCCCAGCTCCAGCGAGGAGGTTGCCACCACGGCGGGCAACAGTCCCGTTTTCAGCTCGTCCTCGATGAGCGCGCGCTGTTCCCTCGAGACCGACCCGTGGTGCGCCTTCGCCAGCACGGCGGGCGCACCGACGGCGGTGCCGGCCTGCGCCATCACTTGGGCCGCCGGGCCGGATACCTCCGCCGCCTCGCGGAGGTCCACCACGGCGAGCCGCTCGGCGTGGATCTCGTTGAGCCGTGCGGTGAGTCGTTCGGCGAGCCGCCGCGAGTTGGCGAACACGATCGTCGACCGGTGTGACTCGATGAGATCGACGACCCGCTCCTCGACGTGTGGCCAGATCGAGGTCCTGGCCACCTCGCCGGCGGCCTTACCGGTCAGGTCGCCGGTGGTCGTGCCGAGTTGGCTCATGTCCGCGACCGGCACCACGACATCGACGTCGATCTGTTTCGTGGACGGCGGCTGGACCACCGTCACGGGTCGGCCGCCGGCGAGGAACCGGGCCACCTCCTCCACCGGACGGACTGTGGCCGAGAGCCCCACCCGCTGGGCGGGCCGGTCGAGCAGCGCGTCCAATCGGTCGAGCGAGACTGCCAGGTGCGCGCCGCGTTTCGTCCCGGCGACGGCGTGCACCTCGTCCACGATGACGGTGCGGACGCTGGTCAGCATCTCCCGCGCGCGGCTGGTCAGCAGCAGGAACAGCGACTCCGGTGTGGTGATCAGGATGTCGGCGCCCTCCCGCGCGAAGATCCGGCGGTCGGATGCCGGCGTGTCCCCGGAGCGCACGGCGACGGAGATCTCCGGAAGCGGCAGCCCGCGCCGCGCGGCCACCTGGCCGATGCCGGTGAGCGGCGAGCGCAGGTTGCGTTCGACGTCGACGGCGAGGGCCTTGAGCGGGGAGAGGTAGAGCACGGTGCAGCGTTCCGCCGGCGGCGATGGCGCACCGGCCGCCGTCCGGGCCGAGCGCGAGACGAGGTCGTCGATCGAGGACAGGAACGCCGCGAGCGTCTTGCCCGATCCGGTGGGCGCCACCACCAGCGTGTGATCCCCGCGGCCGATCGCGTCCCAGGCACCGGTCTGCGCAGTGGTCGGCTCCGCGAACGCCGCGGTGAACCAGTCCCGGACCAGCGGATCGAACCGCGCCAGGGCAGCCGGGGACGCGGGGTCGCCGCCGGCCGCGTGCTTGGTCACCCAGCCATTGTGCTGGTGCCCACCGACAGCGGCGTCCGGACCAGGTGCCCGGCCCCGCCCACCCCGTTCGGGACCGCCGGGCCCATCCGGTTCGCGCGCAGCGCCAGGGGGAACTCCAGCACCATCGGCGACCGGAACGGAGTGCGTCCCGCATGCAGCGATCCAGCGACACCAGCACTGTCACCCGCCCCAGCGCAGCCAGGTCGATCCTGTCCGGTGTGCTGGTGGGCATCGGCGTCGCGGCGTTCGTCGACGAGGTGGTTTTCCACCAGTTGTTGCGCTGGCACCACTTCTACGACAAGTCGACGCCCGATGTGGGGCTGATCTCCGACGGGTTGTTCCATGCCGGTGGATGGCTGGCGATGGTCGCGGGCCTGTTCCTGTTCGCGGACCTGCAGCGGCGCCGGGCGACCGTGCCGAAACGGTGGTGGGCGGGCGCCTTCCTCGGCTGCGGAGGATTCCAGCTGTACGACGGCGTGATCCAGCACAAGCTGCTCGGACTGCACCAGATCCGCTACGACGTCGACCTGACGGCCTACGACCTCACCTGGAATGCGCTGGCGATTATCCTGGTGCTCGTCGGGGTCGCGCTGCTGTTCGGCACCGCCCTGGCGGTAGACGGCCGCCGCCCGTGACACCCCTCCGGGCCCCGGGCGTCCTGCTGTCGACGGCGCCGGTCGGGCATGCCGACATGACCCCGATGACGGGCCTGCCTGGTAGCGCGTTCTTCGTCATGAACGCAGTGCTGTTGGCCGCGGCCGGCTACGTGGTCGGCGTCCGCCGGTTGCGCGGTCGCGGAATCGGCTGGCCGGTGGCGAGATCGGCCGTGACGGCACTGGGGCTGGGCTGCGTGGTGATCGGTGTGCTGCCGGCACCCGGGCTCGATGCGTTTCCCGCGCACGTGCTGCAGCACCTGCTGATCGCGATGCTCGCGCCGTTGCTGCTGGCGCTGGGCGCGCCGATCACCCTCGCCCTGCGAACAGTGGGGCCTCGCGCCCGGCTGGGAATCCTGCGGCTCCTGCACAGTTCCCCGGTGCGGGTGATGACCCTTGCCCCGGTGGTGTTGGTGCTGCACATCGGGGGCCTGTACGCCTTTTACCTGACCCCGTTGTTCGACATCGCGCACGGCAACAGCATGGTCGCTGCGGTGATCCACCTGCACATGTTCCTGACGGGCTGCCTGCTCAGCGCTCTGCTCGTCGGCGCGGACCCGATCAGGAACCGACCGGGGCTGGTGACCTCACTGGTCGTGCTGTTGATCGCCGCGGCAACGCACGACATCCTGGCCAAGTTCATGTACGCGCATGGGTTGCCGGCCGGTGCCGGGCCCACCGATCAGCTCCAAATGGGCGCTCAGCTCATGTATTACGGCGGCACCGTTGTCGAGGTTGCACTCGGTATCGCGGTGCTGTCCCGCTGGTACGCCGCCTCGGGTCGGGAACTCCGTCGTCAGCAGCGCAGGCAGGTTGTCCCCGGATCCGCCTAGATCACCGAGCGGACCCCGACATTGCTTCGCTCACAGCAGTTCCCATGAAGCCAGGCTGACGGAAACGGCGATGCCGACGACGACAACTCCGGTCAGGGCGACGACCGGTACGAGAGTGATGGCGCTTTTCAGGATGCTCATGATGTCCTTCGGTGACAATGCAGGAGCGCGCACCGCGCCCGAGGATGAATCCGGGTGCCGGAGCGTGCGGGGCGAATACAGCAGCAGTACTTATTCACGGGTGCCGTGAAAGAAATGGCGCGGTGGGGAGGGCGGCTTGTTTCACCCGAGCAACTGGCTCACCGGGATACATCGTCAACGGTGACCGGCAGGCTGCAGTGCAAACCTCATTCTACGGTATAGGGATCGGTCACCGGCGCGACTTCGACCCGGTCAGCACCGAGCAGGCCACCGAAAGTGGCTGCCGCGACACAGAAACCGAGAAAGTCGGCCCGAGTTCGGGCGGTCGAGGCCCTCCTGCCCGTTTCCGAACCCACTGAAACCGGACGAGGTATCGCGAGTCTCACACCATTTCGGGAGCGGGCATGGGGGCACACCACCGCCCCGCCCCGCCCCGCCCCAGATCGAGCCCGAACCCCAGACCCAGACCCAGACCGGTGACAAGGTCCCTTGACACCTGTCCCGTGCAGCGGCATTCTGGGCTGATGATGACAAGGAACCTTGACAATGCCGACCGAAGCAACGGGGACCGGGCCAGGGCTCGGGCGTACCTGCGAGAGTTCATCCCGGGCATGGTGGCGTACGGCGTGGTGCTGATCTTGGTGATCAGCCTGGGCGGGCTCGACGGCACCGCGCCGTCACGGTTTGTCTGGGCGGTACTGCCCGCACTGCCGTTGCTGTGGGTCCTGGTTGCCGTGGTCAGGCATCTGCATCGGCTCGACGACTACCAGCAACGACTTCTGTTGGACGGCTTCGCGGTGGGGTTCGGCGTGGCGATGACTGCCGCGGTGACGATCGGACTGCTGGAGGCAGCCGGCCTGCAGAGTCGCATCACCGGGTGAGTGATCTTCGGGGCCGGCATGATCGGTTGGGGGGTTGCCAGCATCCTGGCTCCGCGGCGGTGAAGAACGCACTGAAGCTGCTGCGGGAACAGCGGGGATGGACCCAGGGCGCACTGGCAGATCAGTTGGAAGTGTCACGCCAGACGGTGAACGCACTCGAAACCGGTCGCTACGACCCGAGTCTCCCGTTGGCCTTCCGAATCGCAAGCCTCTTCGGAGTCACCATCGAGGAGGTCTTCTACCCGGAGAACTAGGCCAGCAGAGCAGAGCCGGCGGATCTCAGTCGGCCGCGTACTGCGCCGCCCCGTGCTTGAAATAGCCGTGGAAGCTGATGTCGCCGCGCGGGATGCCCTGTAGGACAAGCATTCTCCGGACGGCTGTCGTCATCCCGGACTCGCCGGACACCCAGGCGACCGGCCGGGCGCCCGCCGGACGCCACGACCGGACCGCCTCGGGCAGCAACGTCCCGGGACGGCTGCGCGGCGCACTCCGGATCAGATAGCGGATATCCGCGGCGCAGGAAGTCGGCAGGTCCCGCCTGTCACGCGGGTCGGGGACCTCGATCAGCACCGTGGCGTTGATCGCGTCCGGGAGCGCCGCCAGCAGTCCGGCCGCGGCGGGGAGCGCGCTCTCGTCACCGACGATCAGGTAATCGGTCGCCTGGCGCCGGATCTCGTGCAGCACGCCCTGGTCGATGAGTCCGACGTTCGCCCCCGGCACCGCGGTGGACGCCCACTCGCAGGCAGGTCCCGCCGGCTCGTGGCGGACGAAATCGATGTCCACCTCGGCGACGTCCGGCCGCACGTCCACGACCGTGTAGTTGCGCAGCACCGGTCGCTCGGCTGCGGGCATGGCGACCAACTCGGGCCACCACTGATCGGTGAGCGGCAGTCGCGGGGCGTCCTGGTGCTGCAGCGGGAACAGCATCCGCACGTAGTGATCACTCAGGAGGTACTGCCAGGCGGCGAACTCGGGCGCCGTGAGGGTGATCCTGATCATGTGGGGACCGAGCGGCAGCACGCGCCGGACCCGAGCCGCGACCGCATGCGGTGACCTCGTGACGGGAGCCCTGCGCGCCCGCGGGGCCACATCATCCGCCGTGTCAACGGCTGCATCGATCAGCGCCTGGTCCATGGATCTCCTCGAGAAGTGCGGCGGGGGGCGGATTCCGGATCCTCCGATGATGAGTTAGGTTAGCCTAACCTCGCCCATTCACCTAGCGCCCCGAAGGGTCCACACTCCATGCCCGCTCTCCGCTCCAGCCGCACCGCCGGGCCGATCGCACTCGCCACTGCCGCCCTGCTACTCGCCGCCTGCGGCAGCGATACCGGCTCGTCCGCCGCCCCAGCCCCGTCCAGCAGCACGGCCCTCGGCAGCGTCGGAGCGGATCCGGCCGGCTCCGCAGCCGCGGCCGCGGCCGCGACCTTCCCGGTCACCGTCACGCACGCGTTCGGCACGACCACCGTCGACGCGAAGCCGGAACGGGTGGCCACGGTCGCGTGGGCGAATCACGATGCCGCCCTCGCCCTCGGCGTCGTACCGGTCGGGATGGCCAAGCAGACGTACGGCGACGACGACGCCAACGGGATCCATCCCTGGACCGCCGAGCAGATGACATCGCTGGGGGCAGAGGAACTTCCGGTGCTGTTCGACGAGACGGACGCCATCGACGTCGAAGCGGTGGCCGAGACGCAGCCGGACGTCATCCTCGCGGCGTTCTCGGGGATCACCAAGGAGGAGTACGCGACGCTGAGCGAGATCGCGCCGACGATCGCGTACCCGGACGCTGCGTGGGGCGCTCCGTGGGACACGGCGTTGCTGACGAACGCGAAGGCTCTCGGACTGGAATCCGCTGCAGCGTCCTACATCGAGGGCATCGACGCCGACATCGCCACCGCCCTGGCGGAGTACCCGCAGATCGCCGGGAAGACCGCGATGTTCACCTACCTCGATCCCACGGACCTGAGTTCCGTCGGGTACTACAGCGCCATCGACGCGAGGGCGAGGTACCTGACGGACCTCGGCCTGACCACGCCTGCGAGCATCGAGAAGCTGTCCGCCGGGTCGGACGAGTTCTTCGGGTCGGTGAGCGCCGAGAAGGCCGACACCTTCGACGATGTGGACATCGTCTTCGGGTACGGCGACGAGACGCTGTTGGCCACCCTGCAGGCCGACCCGCTGCTCGGGACCATTCCCGCGATCAAGAACGGCGCCGTCGTCTTCATCGAGGACGGCACCCCGTTGGCGGCGGCGGTGTCCCCGCCGACCGCGCTGTCGCTGCGCTGGAGCCTGGACGACTACCTGCCCCTGATCGCGGCCGCCGCCGACAAGGTGCAGTGACCGCCTCGACGAAACCCGTGCACCCGCCGGACGCTGCCCGCACTCGGTCGGCGGGTGGCCGGTCGGGTGGGCGATCACGCACCCGCGGCCGGCGCATCGGCTGGCTCGCCGTCAGCGCCGGACTGGTGCTGATCGCCGCCACGCTGTCCGTCTCGCTGGGTGCGCGGACGGTCAGCGTTCCGGAGATCCTGTCGTCCTTTCTCGACCCGGCGCAGGAAGGCATCGCGCAGGCGGCCGTCCGCCAGCGACTTCCGCGGACCGTGCTGGCCATCGTGGTGGGCGCGGCGCTGGGGCTGTCCGGCGCCCTGATGCAGGGAGTCACCCGCAATCCGCTGGCCGACCCGGGCATCCTCGGGATCAACACCGGCGCTGCCCTCGCCGTCGTCGCCGGGCTGGCGTTCTTCGGCATTTCCTCACCTGCCCAGCACATGTGGCTCGCGATCGCCGGTGCGGGTGCCGCGGCGGTGGTCGTGTACCTGATCGGTTCGCTCGGTCGCGGCGGCGCGACGCCACTCAAACTCGCACTCGCCGGTGCCGCGACCATGGCGGCGTTGAGTTCGCTGCTCAGCGGGATCCTGCTGCCGCGGGTGGAGATCATCACCGTGTTCAGGTTCTGGCAGATCGGCGGCGTCGGCGGCGCCACCATGCCTGCCGTGCTGCAGATGCTGCCGTTCCTCGCCGTCGGCGCGCTGCTGGCGGCGTTCGCGGCCCGCAGCCTGAACAGCCTTGCACTCGGCGACGACCTCGCCGCCGGGTTGGGCGAGCGGGTCGCCCGGGCACGCCTGCTGGGCGGGATCGGGGCCGTTCTGCTCTGCGGCGCGGCAACGGCCGTTGCCGGCCCGATCGCTTTCGTCGGCCTCGTCGTGCCACATACGGCGCGCCTGCTGGCCGGGGTCGACCACCGTTGGCTGCTGCCGCTCTCGGCCATGATGGGCGCCGCATTGCTCACCGTGGCCGATGTGATCGGGCGACTGGCGGCCAGACCCACCGAACTCGAGGTGGGAGTGGTGACCGCGCTGATCGGTGCGCCGGTGTTCATCGCGATCGTCCGCCGCCGACGGGTCCGCGAGCTGTGAGCGCGCCGCCGATGGCGAGAACTGCGACGCCGACGACTCCTGGTTCGGGGACCACCCTGCGCCCCGCTCGGCGTCGCCGTGAGCGCCGCCGCGGGGTCGTGATGGCCGCGTTGGCGCTGTCGGTGGTGGTCCTGTTCGCCGTCACGCTCTGCTTCGGACGCACCGTCTACAGCCCGGCCGAGGTCATCCGGGTTCTCAGCGGCGAGCAGGTCGCCGGTGCGTCGTTCGCGGTCGGTCGGCTTCGGCTGCCCAGGGCGCTCACCGCGGTCCTGGCGGGCGTCGCCTTCGGAGTTGCCGGGGTCACCTTTCAGACGATGCTGCGCATGCCTTGGCCAGCCCGGACGTCATCGGCATCACGTCCGGAGCCAGCGCCGCCGCGGTGGCCGGGATCGTCGTACTCGGCCTAAGCAGCTCGGCCACCGCCGCGCTGGCGGTCGTTGCCGGACTGCTGACCGCCCTGGTGATCTACCTGCTGGCCTTCAAGGACGGTGTCTCGGGCGGCCGGTTGGTGCTCATCGGCATCGCGGTCGGCGCAATGCTGGACAGCGTTGTCGCCTACCTGCTGTTGCGCGCGAGCGCATGGGACGTCCAGGAGTCCCTGCGGTGGTTGACCGGAAGCCTGAGCACCGCCTCCTGGTCGCAGCTCCCGCCGCTGGCGATCGCGGTCGCGGCGGTGCTGCCGATCATGCTGGCGCTCGGCAGACGGCTGCAGATGCTGCAACTCGGCGACGACAGCGCCGCGGCGCTCGGTGTCGACGTGCAACCAACCCGGCTGCTGCTGGTGCTCGGTGCGGTCGCCCTCGCAGCCTTCGCCACCGCGACCACCGGCCCGATCGCCTTCGTGGCATTCCTCGCCGGGCCCATCGCGGTCCGACTGGTCGGCCCGGGCGGGTCCCTCGTCATTCCCGCGGCACTTGTCGGCGCGGCCCTGGTGCTGGCGGCAGACCTGTTGGGGCAGTTCGCGTTCGACACCCGATTCCCCGTCGGCGTGGTGACCGGCGCGGTTGGCGCGCCGTACCTGCTGTACCTGCTGATCAGGTCCAATCGCATCGGAGGCGCCCTGTGAGCAACCCCGACCACACGCAGCACGTTCCCACCCTCAACGTCGTCGGCGCGACCCTCGGCTACGGCGAGCGCACCGTCGTACAGGGCTTCGACCTCGAGGTGCCTGCGGGCCGGATCACGGTGATCGTCGGAGCCAACGCCTGCGGGAAGTCGACGCTGCTGCGGGCCATGGGTCGGCTGCTCAGACCGTCCGCGGGCACGGTCCTGCTGGACGGCAAGGACATCCACCGGACGCCCACCCGTGAGGTCGCCCGACGGGTCGGGGTGTTGCCGCAGACGCCGGTAGCGCCGGAGGGAATCGTCGTCGCCGATCTGGTCGGCCGTGGCCGCAACCCGCACCGCGGCCTGCTGAGCCGGTGGACCGCCGCCGATGACGACGCGGTCTATGCAGCGCTCACCGCGACCGGGGTCGCCGATCTCGCGGACCGCCCGGTGGACGAGCTGTCCGGAGGTCAGCGGCAGCGGGTCTGGATTGCGATGGCGCTCGCACAGGACACGGACATCCTGCTGCTGGACGAGCCGACCACGTTCCTGGACGTCACCCACCAGATCGACGTCCTGGATCTGCTCACCGAGCTCAACCGCCGCCGCGGCACGACCATCGTGATGGTGTTGCACGACCTCAACCTGGCCGCGCGTTACGCCGACGAGCTGGTCGCGGTCAAGGACGGTCGCTGCCACCGCCGGGGTACACCGGCCGACGTGGTGACCGTGGACTGCGTGCGGGAGGTGTTCGGCCTGGAATCGCGGATCATCGAGGACCCGACAAGCGGTGCGCCGCTGGTGCTTCCGCTGGGCCAGTTCCACGTGCGGCGCTGATCAGGCCGGGCTCGGTCAGCCGGCGTCCTGGCCTGCCTCCGCGCCGGCACTGTGGTCGGCGGCCGCGGCACGGGCCAGACCCTCCAGGATGACGTCGAGCCCGTACCCGAACTCGAGGCCGAAGTCGTAGCCGGGCACCATGATGTGCTGCATGGTGAAGTCGAGCAGGTGCGGGTAGGCGTCCGCGTCGAAGTACTGCTCCATCATCGAGGACGCCAGGTCCGGCACGCTCTCCGGACCGTTGATGGGCAGGGCCCGCTCGGACAGCGCGAACCCGTACACGTAGCTGTCGATGAGCGCGAAGGCGTGCGCGGTCAACCGCACGGAAAAACCTGCCGCCCGGAGTGTCCCGATGAAGGCGTTGTGGTGCCGCAAGGTCGCAGGCCCGGGATTCAGTCGCGACTGCAGCAATGCCGTCGCCCACGGATGACGGCGCAGCACCTCCCGCGCCGAGTCGGCCCGGCGCCGCATCTCGGTCCGCCACTCCCCGCCGATCACCGGGAGCTCGATCTCCGCGAAGACGAGATCCACAGCCGCGTCGATGATCTCGTCCTTGTTCGCGACGTAGTGATACACCGACATGGGCTTGACGCCGAGTTCCTGCGCCAAGGACCGGATCGTCAGCCCACCGATCCCGCCCGCGTCGGCGACGGTGACCGCGGCCCGGAATACCCGGTCGCGACTGAGCGGCGCCCGCTGCGGAGCACCCGACTCGACCGTGCTGCCCGAACTGACCGCTTTCGACATTTTCTCCCCGCTCCCTGGCGCCTTCGTACTAAGTACTATACAGTCTCGTACTAAGTAAGGTGAGACCGGCTCACCGGCTCGACAGGGAGTGAAGATCATGGGAACCGAAGCGCAGCGGACGACAGGCACCCAGACCACAGGCACCCAGACCACGGCCACCCAGACCCCAGGCACCCAGACCGGGACGGTCCTGCCGCGCTCCATGCGGGCGATCGTGCAGAGCACCTACGGCACGTCGGAGGTGCTGCAATTCGGCGAGACCGCGCCGCCGGCGATCGGCGAGAGTGACGTGCTGATCCGGGTCCGGGCCGCCGGCCTCGATCGCGGCACCTGGCACCGGATGACGGGCCGGCCGTACCTGATGAGGGTGATGGGCTTCGGGTTCCGCCGACCGAAGAATCCCGTTTCCGGTGTGGATGTCGCCGGCACGGTGGTCGCCGTCGGTGCCGCTGTCAGCAGGTTCGCGATCGGCGACGAGGTGTTCGGAATGAGCAGGGGCTCCTTCGCGGAGTACGCGGCGGCACCGGAGAACAAACTGGCGCACAAGCCGGCTGGAATCACGTTCGAACAGGCTGCCGCGTCACCGATCTCCGGCGGAACGGCGCTGCAGGCCCTCCGCGCGGGCAAGATCGAGCACGGGCAGGACGTGTTGATCATCGGGGCGTCGGGCGGCGTCGGCAGCTTCGCGGTCCAGCTGGCGAAGGCACTCGGGGCAACCGTCACCGGGGTGTGCAGCACCGACAAGACCGACATGGTGCGGGCGCTGGGCGCGGACCGCGTCATCGACTACCGGCAGGAGGACTTCGCCGACGGCACCCACCGCTATGACCTCATCATCGACATCGGCGGCAACGCACCGATCTCCCGGCTGCGCAGGGCCCTCACGCCCACCGGCACCGCCGTGATCGTCGGCGGCGAGAGCCGCGGCAACCTGACCGGCGGAATCGACCGGCAACTCCGCGGCGCCCTGCTCAGTCCGTTCATCGGGCAGCGGATCACCGGGCTCGTCTCGAAGGAACGGGCCAGCGACCTGGAAATCCTCTCCGGCCACCTCGAGGACGGCTCCGTCCTGCCGGCGATCGACCGCAGCTACCCACTTGCTCAGGCCCGGGACGCCATGCGGCGCATGGAGAACGGGCAGGTTCGCGGCAAGGTCGTCATCACCGTCTGACCCGGCGTCGGGCTCGACGCACCACATCACACCGCTCGCAACGGCTGCCGTCAGGGCAGGCCGGCAGTCCACCGCGCCCGCCGGGCCCGGGCACCCGCAACCACGGAAGGCACCGACATGATCGAGATCGACAACCTCAGCAAGCGGTACGGCGACAAGCTGGCGGTGGACGGCCTGAGTTTCACCGTCCAACCCGGAATGGTGACCGGCTTCCTCGGACCGAACGGCGCCGGCAAATCCACCACCATGCGGATGATCGCCGGGCTCGACAATCCCACCGCAGGAACGGTTCTGGTCAACGGCCGCGAGTACCGATCCGCCGCCGCACCGATGGCCGAGCTGGGGGTCCTGCTCGAGGCGAAGGCGGTGCACACCGGCCGATCGGCGCGCAATCACCTGCTGTCGCTGGCCCAGACCAACGGCATCGGCCGGCACCGGGTGGACGAGGTGATCGACCTCGTCGGTCTGCGTCAGGTGGCCGGCAAGCGGGTCGGCGGCTTCTCCCTGGGTATGGGCCAGCGATTGGGCGTGGCATCGGCCCTGCTCGGCAACCCACGAACCGTGGTGCTCGACGAGCCGGTCAACGGCCTGGATCCGGAGGGTGTGCTATGGATGCGAACGATGCTCAAGCAGTTGGCCGCGGACGGCCACACAGTCTTCGTGTCGTCCCACCTGATGAGTGAGATGGCCCAGACCGCAACACGACTCGTCGTCATCGGCCGCGGTCGGTTGATCGCCGACACGACGGTCGACGACTTCGTCGCCCGGGCGTCCAACAAGTCCGTCACGGTCCGCACACCCGAGGCCGCACGATTGACCGACCTGCTGCAGGGACCGGACGTCACAGTCGGCCGGACGCACTCCGACGTCCTGCACATCACCGGCCTGACCCCCGAACATGTCGGCACGATCGCGTGGCAGGCCCGGCTCGCGATCTACGAATTGACCATCCATCAAGCCTCCCTGGAAGAAGCGTTCATGAAGCTGACAGGCGATTCCGTCGAGTACCGCACGAACGGCACCGAGATCACCTCCGCCGATGACGTCGCCGCGGCGGTGGCGTCATGACAACCGCTGCGATGACGCGGGTATGGACCGGGTCGCCGGAACTGCGGGTCACCCAGGCGCGCGTCGTGCTCTCCGAGTGGACCAAGCTCCGCTCGCTGCGCTCGACCGTCACCACCCTGCTGGTCGCCGCCCTGCTGATGATCGGTCTCGGCGCAATGTTCGCGGCCATCACGGCGAGCGAGGGCGGCGGGTTCGCCCCCGGGACCAGCGCCATCTCCACCTCGCTCACCGGCACCTTCTTCGCGCAGCTCGCCGTCGGTGTGCTCGGGGTGCTGTTGATCAGCGGTGAGTACAGCACCGGGATGATCCGCTCGTCGCTGACGGTCGTGCCCGCGCGGCTGCCGATGCTCTGGGGAAAGCTGGCAGTCTTCGCCGGCACGGTGTTCCTGACGATGCTGGCGGCCGCGTTCGCCTCGTTCTTCATCGGCCAGGCCCTGCTCGGGACCGACCTCGACGTGTCGCTGTCCGATCCGGGTGCGCTGCGGTCGGTGGTCGGCGCTGCGCTCTACCTGACGGTCGCCGGCATGACGGCCCTCGCCCTCGGGGCCCTGCTGCGCAACACCGCCGCCACGATCACCACGTTCGTCGCCGTCTTCTTCGTCATCCCGCCCCTGACGAACCTGCTGCCCACCTCGCTCACCGACCACTTCGTCCAGTACCTGCCGTCCAACGCCGGCGCGATGCTGCTCGACGGGACGTACGGCGTCGCGAACCCGCTGTCACCGTGGACCGGGTTCGCGGTGATGGGCGGGTACGCGGCAGTCCTGATCGGGATCGCCGGATGGCGGCTGCGGCGGGTCGACGTCTGACCGTTCACCCAGCAGGAGCCCGATGGCGTCGCCGGTTCACGGCGGCGCCAGCGGGCTGTCTCCCCAGGCCGCGTGTTCGCCGAAAGAAAACCGACTGGCTGAGTGAGCACTCACTCAGTAGTGTCCTCGACCGTGACCCCCGCATCCTCGGCCTCCCGCGCCGCCCCCCTCCCACCGGACGAACGCCGGGCGGCCATCATCGCCGCGGCAGTGCCGCTGGTGTGCGACCACGGCGCCTCGGTGACCACCCGGGAGATCGCCGAAGCGGCCGGTATCGCTGAAGGCACGATCTTCCGGGTCTTCCCGGACAAGGACGCGGTGATCTCGGCGGTGGTGGCCAGCGTGCTGGACCCGGCGCCGCTGGTGGCCGACATGCGCGCGATCGACCCACAGCACGATCTGCGGCAGGTGCTGACCGAGGCCGTCGACGCGATGCGCCGGCGGATCGAGAGTGTCTGGCAGATCATGTGGATGCTGCGGGTCGCCGGACCGCCCGGACGCGAGTCGGACACCTCGAAGTTCGTAGTCGTGACCGCCGCGGGAGAAAACCAGAAACATCACCACGCGCCCGACCTGACCGAGGTCACGAACGCACTCGCCGACCTGTTGCTTCCCCACCGGGAGGAGCTCCGGACAACGCCGGCCGAGGCCGCGCGGCTGTTCCGGCTGATCACCTTCGCCGCGGCCCACCCCCGGATCACCGACGGACAGCCACTTTCCACCGAGGAGATCGTCCTCCTGCTGCTGAACGGCATCGGCCGGCACGACGGAGTTCCTGACGAACACGACGTAGCTCCTGAAGAACACGACGGAGCTCCCGAAGAAAGTAGCGCTGAGAAAACCGCTTCCACGCAGTCGGATCCGGCGACAGACTTCTCCCCCGGGGCACCCCCCGCCGGGGAGACGCACCACACCCCCACCCATTCCGATCCGGTCGGAGCCCGCTGATGTTGCTACGCCTGCTGCGCACCTACCTGCGCCCCTACCGCGGCCCGCTGACCGCAGTCGTGATCTTCCAGCTGATCGGAACGATCGCGTCCCTCTACCTGCCGGCGCTGAACGCCGACATCATCGACCAGGGCGTCGCCAAGGGCGACACCGCTTACATCATGTCGACCGGCGGCATCATGCTCGGCGTCACCGTGCTGCAGATCGTCTGCACGATCATCGCCGTGTACTTCGGCGCACGGACCGCGATGGGCTTCGGCCGGGACGTCCGCGCCGCGCTCTTCCATCAGGTCGGCAGCTTCTCCGACCGGGAGATCGCCAAGTTCGGTGCTCCGACGTTGATCACCCGGAACACCAACGACGTCACCCAGGTGCAGATGCTGGTGCTGATGACCTGCACATTGCTGGTCGCCGCGCCGATCATGTGCATCGGCGGCATCTTCATGGCCCTCAAGACCGACCTGGGCCTGGCCTGGCTGTTGCTGATCAGCGTGCCGGTACTGATCATCGCGATCAGCCTGATCGTCGTCCGGATGATCCCGCAGTTCCGCAAGATGCAGACCAGGATCGACGTGGTCAACCGGGTGCTACGCGAGCAGATCTCCGGCGTCCGGGTGGTCCGGGCGTTCGTCCGTGAACCGTTGGAGACCAAGCGCTTCGAGGACGCGAACGAGCAGCTGACCGACACCGCGGTGCGCGCCGGACGGCTGATGGCGTTGATGTTCCCGACCGTCATGCTGGTGCTGAACGCCTCCAGTGTCGCCGTGCTCTGGTTCGGCGCCGCGCGGGTCAACAACGGCGACATCGAGATCGGCGCACTGATCGCGTTCCTCAACTACCTGATGCAAATCCTGTTCTCGGTCATGATGGCGACCTTCATGGCCGTCATGGTGCCGCGGGCATCGGTGAGCGCGGACCGCATCACCGAGGTTTTGCACACCGATTCCTCCGTGGTGCCGCCGGCGAAGCCGGTGATGCCGGCTACCGCCACCGGCGAAATCGCCATGGAGAACGTCGAATTCAGCTACCCCGGGGCGAGCGAACCTGTGTTGCGCAACATCTCACTGCGCGCGCGACCCGGAACCACGACGGCGATCATCGGATCGACCGGAGCGGGCAAGACGACGCTGCTCTCGTTGATCCCACGACTGTTCGACGCCACCGGCGGTGCCGTCCTGGTGGACGGGGTGAACGTGCGCGACTACGACCCGGAAACCCTCTGGGACCGGATGGGGCTGGTGCCGCAGAAGCCGTTCCTGTTCACCGGAACCGTGGCCTCGAACCTGCGGTACGGGAACCCTGACGCGACCGACGAGGAGCTCTGGACGGCGTTGACCATCGCCCAGGCACGGGACTTTGTGGCCGCGATGCCGGAGGGCATCGACTCGCCGATCTCGCAGGGCGGCTCCAACGTGTCCGGCGGGCAGCGCCAGCGATTGGCGATCGCCAGGGCATTGGTGGCGCAGCCCAGCATCTACCTGTTCGACGATTCGTTCTCCGCGCTCGACCTGGCGACGGACGCCCGGCTGCGGGCCGCGCTCCGGCCGACCACCAGGGACAAGACGGTGGTCATCGTCGCGCAGCGGGTGTCCACCATCGCCGATGCCGACCAGATCATCGTTCTCGAGGACGGGTTGCTGGTGGGCGTCGGGACCTACGACGAACTGATCGAAACCTGCCCGACATTCATCGAGATCGTCCAGTCCCAGCTCGCAGCGGAGGTGCCGGCATGAGCACCTCGGCAACGAAACCGGATGTACCGAAACCAGCGGCGCCAGAACGTCCGAAGTTCGCCCCACCCGCGGGCCGCGGTCCCGGTGGGCACGGCCCGTTCGGCGGCGGCATCGGCATGCCGGCGGAGAAGTCGCTGAACTTCGGCCCGTCGGCGAAACGGCTGCTGCGCCGGATGAACCCGGAGCGGATCGGGCTGGTGTTCGTCATCCTGCTCGGTGTGCTGAGCGTGGTGTTCTCGGTCCTCGGACCGAAGCTGCTCGGCAACGCCACCAACATCATCTTCGACGGCATCATCAGCAAGCAGTTGCCGGCCGGGATCACCCAGCAGCAGGCCATCGACGGGGCACGGGCGCAGGGCAACGACACCTTCGCCGACCTGCTCTCGGGCATGACGCTGGTGCCCGGCCAGGGGATCGACTTCACCGCCCTGGGCACCGTGCTCTTGTGGGTACTGGCGCTCTACGTGCTGGCGTCGGTGTTCGGCTACCTGCAGGGCTATCTGCTGAACGGGATCGTGCAGCGGACGATCCTCAAGTTGCGCGCGGAGGTCGAGGACAAGCTCAACAAGCTGCCGCTGGCCTACCTCGACCGCAACCAGCGTGGTGAGGTGCTGAGCCGGGTCACCAACGACATCGACAACATCTCGCAGACCCTGCAGCAGACGCTGTCCCAGACGCTCACCTCGCTGCTCACCGTCGTCGGCGTGCTGGCCATGATGCTCATCATCTCGCCGGTCCTGGCCGTCGTCGCGCTGATCGCGATCCCGCTGTCCCTGGTGGTCACCACGGTGATCGCCAAGCGTTCGCAGCCGAAGTTCGTCGCGCAGTGGCGGAGCACCGGCGAGCTCAACGCCAGGGTCGAGGAGACGTTCACCGGGCACAGCCTGGTCAAGGTCTTCGGCCGGCAGGCCGACGCCGAGAAGGCTTTCGACGACAAGAACGCCGAGCTCTACCACAGCTCGTTCGGGGCCCAATTCATCTCCGGCATCATCATGCCGTCGATGATGTTCATCGGGAACCTGACATACGTCGCGATCGCCGTCGTCGGTGGACTGCGGGTGGCGTCGGGCACGATGTCGCTCGGTGACGTCCAGGCGTTCATCCAGTACTCCCGGCAGTTCACCCAGCCGCTGACCCAGCTGGCGTCGATGGCGAACGTGCTGCAGTCCGGAGTCGCTTCCGCAGAGCGGGTTTTCGAGTTCCTGGACGCCGACGAGCAGTCGCCGGACCCGGCGAACCCGAAGCGGGTCGCGACACCGCGGGGCCGGGTGGAGTTCACCGACGTGTCGTTCCGGTACGACGCGGAAACCCCACTGATCGACGACCTCTCGCTGGTCGCGGCACCGGGTCAGACGGTCGCCATCGTGGGCCCGACGGGTGCGGGGAAGACGACCCTGGTGAACCTGATCATGCGGTTCTACGAGATCGACGGCGGGCACATCACCCTCGACGGCGTCGACGTGGCCGAGATGACACGGGCGGACCTGCGGTCCCGGATCGGGATGGTGCTGCAGGACACCTGGCTGTTCGCCGGGACCATCAGGGACAACATCGCCTACGGCCGGCCGGACGCCACCGAGGACGAGATCCTGGCCGCCGCAAGGGCAACGTACGTCGACCGGTTCGTGCATTCGCTCCCCGACGGGTACGACACGCTGATCGACGACGAGGGCAGCAACATCAGTGCCGGCGAGAAACAGTTGCTGACCATCGCCCGGGCGTTCCTGGCCGACCCGGCACTGCTGATCCTGGACGAGGCGACCAGCTCGGTCGACACCCGGACCGAGGTGCTGGTGCAGCACGCGATGGCCGCGCTGCGCGCGGACCGAACGAGTTTCGTGATCGCGCACCGTCTTTCGACGATCCGCGACGCCGACCTGATCCTGGTGATGCAGGACGGGGCCATCGTGGAGCAGGGCACACACGACGAACTGCTGGAGCTCGGCGGGGCCTACGCCGACCTCTACAACGCGCAGTTCGCCGGCGCGATCGTCGACGCATGAGGTGACCGGCGCGGCGGCCGCTCCGGCGCCCGCCGCCCGGTCCCGCACCGAACCGCCCACCCCGAACGGGGTGATCTTGCCTACTGCGTGCCGGTTCCGGAGTCGCGGCCCGTAGGATGGACCGGACGCCGCCGGCATGGCAGCGTCGAGGTCGCTGCTGTGAACGCCGTCATCCCGACGAAGGGAAGGCGTTCCTTCTCTCTTCTTCGGTGTTCAGGCATCGCGAGTCGGTCAGCATCACGGCCAACCGCCCGCCCATCGATTGGACACCCCGCACTTCATGAGTTCTTCTTCGTTTTCTTCCGCGCGCCCCCAGTCGGCACAGTCGGCACACACCGCCCGCTCCAGCGCACAGCGTTCAGGCGCACAGCGCACCGGCGCCTTCTCGGTCGGCGCCTTCTCCTCGAGCATCCGCAGCACCGATACCGCAGGTTCCGACGCCGGGACCCGCCGGCCCGCCTCCTCCCGTTCGTCCGACCGGCTGAACCGGTCCGCCGGCGCGGCAGGCAACGGCGCGCAGGGTGGGAGTTCACCGCGCGGCGGTTCCGCCGGCAGCGGTGCCGCCCAGGGCTCGCAGTCCGCACAGTCCACCCAGGGTGGTGGCGAGGGTCGCCGTCGTCGTCAGCGTGGTGCCGAGAATCCGTCCGCGGGACGACCGGCCGGCTCTGGCAGGCAGTCCGCCCCCGCCCGGAACTCAGCGCCGCGACAGAACACAGCGCCGCGGCAGAACTCAGCGCCGCGGCAGAACACAGCCCCGCGGCAGAACAGCCAGCCACGCGTTGCCGAGACCGGCACTGCCTTCCCGGTCGCCGCGCAGCGCGTGACGACCGTCCCCGGCCAGCCGTCGGCCAGCTTTGCTGAGCTCGGCGTGCCGGCTCCGTTGCTCCCGGTGCTGACCAGGCTCGGCGCGATCTCGCCGTTCCCGATCCAGGAAGCCACCCTTCCCGAGACGCTGGCCGGGCGTGACGTGCTGGGCCGCGGCAAGACCGGCTCCGGCAAGACCATTGCCTTCGCCATCCCGCTGGTCACCAGGCTCACCGGCGGCCGCCGGGTCGCCGGCCGCCCACGCGGGCTGATCCTGCTGCCGACCCGTGAGCTCGCCCTGCAGGTCGCCCGCACCGTTGAACCGCTCGCAGCGGCCGCCGGTCTCCGCACCGTCGTCATCTTCGGTGGCGTCGGCTACGGCAACCAAACCTCGGCACTGCGCGCCGGTGTCGACATCGTCATCGCCTGCCCCGGCCGGCTCGAGGATCTCGTCAACCAGAAGGCCTGCGACCTCAGCACCGTCGAGGTCACCGTGCTCGACGAGGCCGACCACATGGCCGATCTCGGTTTCCTGCCGGTGGTTCGCCGGCTGCTCCGCACCACCCCGGCCGGCGGCCAGCGGCTGCTGTTCTCCGCCACCCTGGACAACGGGATCTCCGTGCTCGTCAAGGAGTTCCTGAACAACCCGATCCTGCACGCCGTCGACGACGAGACCTCACCGGTCGATCTGATGTCGCACCACGTGTTCGCGGTGAGCTCGGAGAACCGCCCGCAGGTCATCCGCGAACTCGCCGCCGGCGGCGGACGCCGGATGCTGTTCACCCGGACCAAGCACAGCGCGAAGAAGTGGGCAGCCGCTCTCTCCAAGCAGGGCATCCCCGCGGTGGACCTGCACGGGAACCTGTCCCAGAACGCCCGCGAACGGAACCTGGCAGCGTTCTCCACCGGTTCGGCGAAGGTATTGGTCGCGACGGATATCGCCGCCCGCGGCATCCACGTCGACGACGTCGAGCTGGTCGTGCACCTCGACCCGCCCACCGAGCACAAGGCCTACCTGCACCGCTCCGGGCGCACCGCCAGGGCCGGGGCCGGCGGCACCGTCGTCACCGTGATGCTGCCCGAGCAGGCGGCCGATCTCCGCAAGCTGATGAAGCTGGCCGGGATCACCGCCGCGACCACCCAGGTCGCCCCGGGTCACCCGGCGATCGCCAAGGTCTCCGGCTGATCTCAGTCCGAGTTCACGCTCAGGCTGATCTCAGCCGGAGTTCGGCAACCCGCTGGGCCTGTCCACTGCCATAACAGCAGGGAAATCCGCCGATCTGACGGCCGATTTCCCTGCTCCGGCGTCACTCGACCGGGGCGGGACTGGTGGCGTGGGCGGGACTGGTGGCGTGGGCGGGAATGGTGGCTTGGGCGGGGTGAGGCCGGGGGGCACAACGGCCTGTGGCAGGCCCCGTCAGTCAGGGGGCCGTGCGCCAGCGCTGGTCTTCCGGCAGCGCGGCGAAGAAGGCATCCACGTCCTCGTCGGTCACCTCATCCAGCCGGGCCGGTTTCCAGCGCGGGTTGCGATCCTTGTCGATCACCTGCGCCCGGATCCCCTCGGCGAGATCCGGGTGCGTCAGGAACCGGATCGCCAGCCGGTAGTCCTGTTCCAGAACCTCGTCCAGCGACATCGACGCGGCCAACCGGACAGCCCGCAGCGTCACCTTCAGCGCGGTCGGGGACATCGCCTTCAGCACCGCCGCCGTCTCACGCGCCGCGCTCTCTGGCGCAGCCCGAAGAGCCTGCACGATGTGCTCCACGTCGTCACCGGCGTAACACCGATCGATCCACTCCCGGTCCGCGGCCAGTTCCGGGTCGGGCGGGGTCCGTCCGATCGATGATGGGACCGTCCCCGCGCGCAGTGTGTCGGTGAGTGCCGCGAGGTCGGACCTCGGCACGAAATGATCCGCCAGCCCCGAGGCGATGGCTTCGCCCGGCCCGAGCCGGCACCCGGTCAGCGCGGCATGCGTACCCAGCTCGCCCGGCGCGCGGCTCAGGAGATACAGCCCGCCGACGTCGGGACAGAGGCCGATCGCCGTTTCCGGCATGCTCAGTTGGGAATCCTCGCTGACCACCCGAACACCGCAATGCCCGGAAATGCCCAATCCCCCACCCAGAGTCAAACCGGACATATAGGCGACAATCGGTTTGGGGTAGCGGGACAACAATGAATTCATCCGGTACTCGTCGGCGAGAAACGTCGCCGGCCCGGTCCCCCGGTCCAATCCCTCGTGCAGTTCCTTGATATCGGCTCCGGCGCAAAGCCCCCGTTCCCCGGCGCCGTCGATCAGCACCACGCGCACGGCGGGATCGTCGGCCCACCGGGACAACGCGGCGCTCACCCGGCGGACCATGTCGACGGTCAATGCATTGATCCGGCGCGGGCGGTTGAGGGTGATGTGTCCAAGCCGGCCATCGAGGCGGATGAGGATGTCGGGACTCGTCGCGGCTTCGTCGGTGGTCACCGGGTCACGGTAGCCAGTGGTCGTACGAGTCCGCCTCTCCCGGCCGGTCAGCGGCCGCTGAGGCCGGAATCCCCGCCGAGGCGCGCACTTTCCGAGACCAGTTCGTGATCATCGAACCGAGGTGACATGGCCAAACGGCACTCCGGGGCGTAATTCTCCATTTCGAGGTGCGGATCACATCAAGCGTGGAAAGCTCTCCTCCAGCCACCGTCGGTGAAAGGGGATGTCCATGGGTGAGCACGGTGCGTCCTTCAGCGGAGAGTCGATCTATGACGACACCGACGAAGGAAAGGGAGTCGTCCGAATAGCCTCTGTCGCGGCACTCGGCGGCTTCCTGTTCGGCTATGACAGCGCCGTCATCAACGGCGCCAACGCGGCGATCGAGGCGGAGTTCAATGCCGACGCCGCGTCGTTGGGATTCGCGGTCGCCTCCGCTCTGCTCGGTGCCGCGGCGGGCGCCCTGATGGCCGGGCGAATTGCCGACCACATCGGCCGGCTGATGGTGATGCGAATAGCGGCGATCCTGTTCTTCATCGCCGCGATCGGTACCGGCTTCGCGCCGAGCCTGTGGGTGCTGGTGCTCTTCCGGATCGTCGGCGGCCTCGGCGTCGGTATCGCTTCGGTGATCGCGCCCGCCTACATCGCGGAGATCGCACCGGCCAAACTGCGAGGGCGACTGGGCTCGCTCCAGCAGCTGGCCATCGTCACCGGCATCTTCATCTCGCTGCTGGTCGACTTCCTGATCGCTCAGGCGGCGGGCGGCTCCGGCGAGGTCTTCTGGCTGGGTCTGGAAGCGTGGCAGTGGATGTTCCTGGCGATGGCGGTGCCCGCTGTCGCCTACGGTCTGCTGGCGTTGACGATCCCGGAATCACCCCGGTTCCTGATCGCGAAACACCGGGTTCCTGAAGCGAAGGCGATTCTCACCGGACTGCTCGGGCCGCGCAACATCGACGCCAAGGTCGAGCGCATCCGGGAGACGATGGAGCGGGAGAAGGAACCGTCCTGGCAGGACCTCAAGAAGCCAGGGACGAACCGGATCGCGGCCATCGTCTGGATCGGCCTGGCTCTGTCGATCTTCCAGCAGTTCGTCGGTATCAACGTGATCTTCTACTACTCGAACATCCTCTGGGAGGCCGTCGGCTTCACCGAGGACCAGTCGTTCGTGATCACCGTCATCTCGGCGACGATCAACATCCTGACCACGTTGATCGCGATCGCGTTCATCGACCGGGTGGGCCGGAAACCGTTGCTGCTCATCGGCTCCATCGGTATGACGGTCACCCTGGCGACCATGGCCGTCATCTTCGGCACGGCATCGACATGTGCCGCGGTCACGGAGAACTGCTCGCAGGCCAACGTGGACGATGCCGTGCCGGATCTGACCACCGCCGCGCTCGGCAGCAACTCGGCCACCATCGCGCTGATCGCCGCAAACCTGTTCGTCGTGGCCTTCGGCATGTCCTGGGGCCCGGTGGTGTGGGTGCTGCTCGGCGAGATGTTCCCGAACCGGATGCGGGCTGCTGCGCTGTCCCTGGCGGCCGGCGGTCAATGGGTGGCGAACTGGATCATCACGGTCAGCTTCCCGAGCTTGAAGGACGTCTCGCTGGCGCTGGCCTACGGCCTTTATGCAACGTTCGCATTGCTGTCGTTCTTCTTCGTCCTCAAATTCATCGAGGAGACGAAGGGCAAGCAACTGGAGGACATGCACGGCTGATCGCCGTGGGGCACAACACCGTGCGACGAAATACTGTGCGGCGAAACACCGCGTGACAGCAGAACCCCCGGTGCGGCCCATCCGCACCGGGGGTTCTGTTTGTCACAGCCCCGGGAAGGCCCGCCGGGCCTGCCGGGGCGAGCGCAGCCGGAGCACTCCCGGACCGGTGGCGGCCGCCTCCCACTCGCGCATCGTGGCCCGCTTGCGCGCGAAGGATCGGAACTGGAAGACGAACAGCGAGTCCCGGCTGAGCACATTGCGCAGCGTCTCCCGGTTTCCGTTGCAGATGGAGCGCCCGTCGAGCACGCGCGCCGCGGTGCGTCTGGTCAGCCGAGCCAGTGATCTCCATCGGGCGTAGTCCAACCCGACGATCACCTGCACCCGCTCGAGCGGGATGTCCAGCCACGTGCTGTACGCCGCGTCGAGGATCCATTCGTCACGCTCGCAGATCGCCGAGATGCGCCGGCGCTGTTCGTCGAGCGGTACCGACACCCAACCCGGTTCCCAGGTCAGGTCGTCGACCGGTTGCCATGGGATACCGGTGACAGCGCTGAGGTGCGCCGCCAGGGTGGACTTCCCGGACCCCGTCACGCCGTACACGAAGATGCGTGACGCCGTGCCGAGGTCCGGGGCGATGGGCACGACCGGAAGGTACCGAACCGGTCACTCCCGGACGAACGCTATTCGGCCGTGATCGCCCGCAGCACGTCCATCCGCGCGGCGCGGCGGGCCGGCCACACCGCCGCCAGCACACCGACAATCCCTGCGAGTACGACGAAGATCAGTAGCTGCACGACCGGGACGTTGAGCACCGTGATGCCCTGGTCGGAGATCGCCTGCTGCAGGCTGATCCCGAAGATCAACCCGAGCAGGATGCCGAGCACAGCACCGAGCACCGAGATCGCGACCGACTCCAACCGGATCATCGAGCGCAGCTGACGCCGGCTCATCCCGACCGCACGCAGCAGGCCGACCTCGCGGGTGCGTTCGATCACCGACAGGGCGAGGGTGTTGACGATGCCCAGCACCGCGATGATCACCGCGAGACCCAGGAGGGCGTAGATGATCCCGAGCAACTGGTCCACCGGTGCCCGCTGCTGCTCGGCGAACTGGTCCTGGTCCTTGACCGACACGGTGGGCAGGTCGGCGAGCACGGCATTGATGCCGGCCAGGGTCGCCGCGGCATCGGCGTCCCCCGCGCGCTTGACGTAGACGATGGAGTCGACCGGCGCGATGCCGCCCTTCTCCAGCGCGGCGGGCGGCAGCACCAGGTCCGCACCGATGAACTGGCTCGCGGCGATGATGCCCGACACCTTCAGCGCCGCAGGACCGGCGGGGAAGTCGACCGTCACGGTGTCCCCCACCGACCAGCCCTCCGTTGCGGCCCGGTCGGAGGTGACCAGCATCCCGTCGGCCCCCGTTTCCAGGCTGCCCGATTGCAGGTCGATCGCGACCATCTCGCTCATCGCCGGGGCGTCGAAGGACGAGACGAACACCTGCTCGCCCTTCAGCTCGACCGCCGAGAAACGGAACGGCACCGCCGCGGCGACACCGTCCACCTCGGCGACCTCCGGTGCGACCGCGGCCGAAAACGGCGCCTGGATCGCGTTCGACACGACGTAGTCCGCCTTCAGTCCGGAGTCCACCAGTTCGTCGACGCTGGACTTCGTCGACTGGCCGAGGATCGCCATCGTGGTGACCAGCGCCAGCCCGATCATCAGGGCCGACGCGGTGGCCGCGGTCCGCCGCGGATTCCGCCGGGCGTTCTCCCGGGCGAGCAGGCCGACCGTGCCGAACAGCCGCGGATAACCGCCGGCGATCGCGGTGACGATCGGCTTGCCGATCACCGGACTGAGCAGCGCCACGCCGATGAACACCGCCAGCACACCGCCGCCGAGCGGCTGCAGGCCGCCGTCGAAGGCCAGCGCCCAGACCATCAGGCCGGCGCCGAGCACGGTGAGCGCGACCCCACCCAGGAGTCTGCGGTGCAGCGACGATTCGGGGATGGAGACGTCATCGCGCATCGCGGCCACCGGCGGCACCTTCGCCGCCTTGCGGGCAGGCAGGTACGCGGCCAGCAGCGTGACGATCACCCCTACTGCGTAGGCGGCGATGGCGGTCCGCGGCTCGAAGACCAGACCGGCCTCGCCGAGGTCCAGCCCGATGGCACCGAAGAGCGCCTTCAACCCGGCCGCGAGGGCGAATCCGAGGGCAAGGCCGACGGTCGCCCCGACGAGGCCGACGACCAGCGCCTCCAACAGCACGGACCGGGTGACCTGCGCCTTCGAAGCGCCGAGCGCCCTGAACAGGGCAAGTTCCCTGGTCCGCTGCGCGACGATGATCGAGAAGGTGTTGAGGATCAGGAAGGTTCCGACCACCAGCGCCACTGCCGCGAACACCAGCAGGAACGTGGTGATGAACGACAGTCCCTGTTGCAGCTGATCCTGGTTCTCGGTGGCGATCTGCTCGCTGTCCACGGCTTCGAACTCGGGTTGCAGGACGGCCGCGACCTCGTCGCGCAGGGCGACGTTGTCGATGCTGCCGTCGCCGGTGACCGCGACGTCGTTGAAGACATCGGCCCCACCGAGGTAGAGCTCCTGCGCGGTTCTGGTGTCGAAAAGTGCCAGCGTCGCGCCGATCAGGTTCCCGGATTCGCCGAACCGGACCGTCCCGACCAGCTTCCCGGTGACCGAGGGCTCGGCGCCGGTCGTCACCAGCCGGACGGTGTCGCCGATCTGGTAACCGCTGGACGCGGCGGACTTGTCGTCGATGACGAGCTCGCCCGGCCCGCTGGGCGCGGCACCCTGGGTGATGGTGATGACCGCCGTTCCGTCAGCGGACGGGGTGTCGGTGTAGTTCCCGCCGATACCCGGAGCGCCGCCGCCAGTTCCGACGACCTTGCCGTCTATGCCGATGATGTACGTGCCCTGGTCGGTGACGTTGCCGTCGACCCGGTCGACGCCCGGCAGGTCCTCCAACTCGGGAATGACGTCCGCCGGAACGGTCCGGGTGTCGGAGCCGGTGAACCCGCCCGACGAGGCGGCGGCGGCCTGTGCGGGCCGCACCGTGACGTCCGGTGCGGTCTGCCGGAACAGGTCCGTGAAGCTGCTGCCGAGGGTGTCGGTGAAGACGAACGTGCCGGCCACGAAGGCGACGCCGAGAACGATTGCGAAAGCACTCATGCCCATCCGGAGCTTGTGCGCCAGAAGGGATTTCAGTGTTGCTTTGAACATGTCAGGACCCGGCTGCGTGCTGCGGGGCGTGCTGCTGGGCGTGCTGCTGTGCTGAAGGGTGCTGTGCTGAAGGGTGTTGGGCATCGAAGTTCTTCATCCGGTCGAGCACCCGTTCGGCGGTCGGCTCCGTCATCTCGTCGACGATCCGTCCGTCGGCCAGGAACAGCACTCGGTCGGCGTATCCGGCAGCGTTCGGGTCATGGGTGACCATCACGACGGTCTGCCCGAAGTCGCGGACCGAGCCCGCGAGGAAGCCGAGGACCTCGGCGCCAGAGACCGAGTCGAGGTTGCCGGTCGGCTCGTCGGCGAACACGATGTCGGGGCGGCCGGCCAACGCCCGGGCACAGGCCACCCGCTGCTGCTGGCCGCCGGAGAGCTGGCTCGGCTTGTGGTTCAACCGGTCGCCGAGGCCGACGGTGCTGATCACGCTGTCCAGCCAGGCCTTGTCCGGCTTCCGTCCGGCGATGTCCATCGGCAGGGTGATGTTCTCGACGGCGGTGAGCGTCGGGACGAGGTTGAACGACTGGAAGACGAAGCCGATCCGATCCCGGCGGATCCGGGTCAGTTCCTTGTCGCCAAGGGTCGTCAGGTCGGCGTCACCGACGAATACCTGGCCGGACGTCGCCTCGTCCAGTGCTGCCAGGCAGTGCATCAGCGTCGACTTGCCCGAACCGGACGGCCCCATGATCGCGGTGAACTGGCCGGGGTAGAACTCGACGGTCACGCCGTCCAGCGCGGCGACCTTGGTGTCGCCGGAGCCGTAGATCTTGCGCAGGTCGACAGCTCGGGCAGCGGGTCTCCCGCCGTTCGTGGGCGGTGCTGTGGTCACATCGAGGGCGGGGGTGCTGCCGTCGACGAGGTCCGATGGGGTGGGTGCGGCGTGACTCATCTGTCTCTCCTGCAATGGGGGTCGGCGAGAACGGTAGGGCAATGGCCACCCCGACGACATCGGGTTTGTCCCTGATCCTCCCCCGCGACTGTTTCGGGGTCGCCGCCGCCTTGTTGCCCGAATGCTGCAGTTCACGCCCGTCGGGTCGGTCCGGGTCACCCCGAGGGGCATGCCCACCGGGCGCGCGAAACAATCAGTCCATGGAACATTTCGAGATCGCCACCGTCGCCGAGCAGAGCGGCGACTTCCGTCGCGTGCTGTGGACCGGCAAGCACACCCAGCTCGTCGTGATGACGATTCCGCCGGGCGGTGAGATCGGGCTCGAAACCCACGAGCACAACGACCAGATCCTCAACTTCCTGAGCGGGACCGGGGAGGCCTTCGTGGGCGGCGAGACGCGGGCCGTCAAGCAGGGCGACCTGGTGGTGGTCCCCGCGGGCACCGAGCACAACTTCACCAACACCGGCCCCAACCCGGTGGTGCTCTCCACGGTCTACGGACCGCCCGATCACGCCCCCGGCACCGTGCACGCCACGAAGGAAGAGGCCGACGCCGCCGAGGCCGCGGGTGAGGACGAACCGCCGAGCTGACGGGTCGGGATGCTCTGGTCCGGAGGCGGTTGGGTGCTCAGGTCCGGACGCGGTCGGGTCTGGGGTCGGGCGGGTGCGGTGGCGGGCGGGTGCGGGTCCGGGGCCACTCCCGGTGAAGGGCGTCCGGGTCCAGGAATGGGGCCGCTCCCGGTAAAGAGCGTCCAGTGCCACATCAGCAGTGAAAACCCGCGCCGGGACGGCCCATATCCCTGCTCACGTGACACTGGGCCGCGCCAGCACTCCCGCACAGGGCCAGCAGCACTGCCGCGCAAGGCCAGCCGCACTCGCGCGCCGGGCAGCAGCACTCCCGCGCCGGGCGCAGCACTCCCGCGCCGGGCGCAGCACTCCCGCGTCGGGCGCCTGCCGGCGAACAGCTACTACTGCTGCGGGGGCTCGGCCGGCCGCTCCCCCGGCTTCCACAGGTCCGACAGCGGCGGGGCGATTGACGCGCCAGGGTAGGCGTGTCCCAGTGCGGACGACCCGGTCTCTGCGGTCAGCCCCAACCGTTGGATGATTTCCGCCGCCTCCTCGGCCGGTCGCCGGCCGAGGTCGACCACCAGGGTGTTCTCGTCCGGTCCGGGCGGCTCCAGCGTGGCGAGCTGCGAATCGAGCAGGGTGCTCGGCATGTAGTGCCCGAGCCGGGCATTGAGCCGCTGGGCGATGGTTTCCTTGGTGCCGGCCAGGTGCACGAACACCACGTTGTCGCCGTCGCCGCGAAGCACGTCGCGATAGCTCCGCTTGAGCGCCGAGCAGGTGATGATCCCCGGCAGTCCGGCGTTGGTGTGATCCCTGATCCAGTCCGCGACTTTCTCCAGCCACGGCCATCGGTCCTCGTCGGTGAGTGGCGTCCCGGCGCGCATCTTCTCGACGTTCGACGCGGGATGCAGGTCGTCGCCCTCCTCGAGGTCCCAGCCGAGCTGGCCGGCGAGAATCGCTGCGACGGTGGTCTTCCCGGTGCCGGAGACACCCATGACGACCAGAACCGGCTGCTGTGCGTCGTCGTTGTGAGCCATCAGTTCCCCTTCGAAATGACGGTGTACTTGCTGAACAGTGCGTGCACCTGGCCGTGTTCGACGACCGGTTGTCAGGCGATGACGAACACCAACGACGCCAGCGCAAAGCCCATCAGGCCGATGGTCGTCTCCATCACCGTCCAGGTCTTGAGTGTGGTCTTGACGTCCATCCCGAAGAAGCGACCGACCAGCCAGAAACCGGAATCGTTGACGTGGCTCAGGCACACCGAGCCGGCGGCGACGGCGAGCACCACGGCGGCCAGTTCGACACCGTTCAACCCGGCGGAGGCGACCGCGGGCTCGATCAGTCCGGCCGCGGTGATCAGTGCGACCGTTGCCGAACCCTGTGCGACACGCAGCACCAGGGCGATGATGAAGCCGGCGACGATGACCGGGAGCCCGATGCCGTCGAGCACCTCGGCCAGCGCGTCTCCGATGCCGGAGGCGCGCAGCACCGCGCCGAACATGCCACCGGCGCCGGTGATCAGGATGACCGAGCAGACCGGTCCGAGCGCCGAGTCGAGGGTCTTCTCCAGTGCGGTCTTGTCCAGACCGCGCCGCCTGCCGAGAACGTAGGCAGCGACCAGGACGGCGATCAGCAGGGCAATCGGAGTGGTGCCGAGGGCGCGGAGGACGGCGACCCAGGTGTCGCCGCGGCTGACCCAGCCTGCTGCGGCGGCGAGGTCCAGGCCGGTGTTCAAGAAGATCAGCACCAGCGGGAGCAGCAGGACCAGCAGCACGGTGCGGAAGGACGGCGGGTTGGTGACGTCCTCGTCGTCGGCCGTACCCAGGAGCTCGGGCACCGGCAGTACCCAGCGCTTGCCCGCCCACAGGCCGAACAGGTAGCTGGTGACGTACCAGGTCGGGATGGCGATCAGCAGGCCGATGGCGATCACCAGTCCGACGTTCGCGCCGAGCAACTCGGACGCGGCGACCGGGCCCGGGTGCGGCGGGACGTAGATGTGCATGACGGAGAACGCACCTGCGACCGGCAGGCCGTAGAGCAGTACACCGCCGCCGAGGCGCCGCGCCACGGAGAAGACGATCGGCAACATGACGACAAGGCCGGCGTCGAAGAAGATCGGGAAGCCGAACATCAACGACGCGATGCCCAGTGCGAACGGCGCCCGCTTCTCGCCGAAGATGCGGATCAGGGTATCGGCGACAACCTTTGCCCCGCCGCTGGTCTCGATCAGTCTGCCGAGCATGGCGCCGAGTCCCACGAGGAGCGCAACAGTTCCCAGTGTGGTGCCGAACCCGGTGGTGAGCACCGGAACGATCGAGGCGAACGGGATACCGGTCGCCAGCGCCGTCAGGAAGCTGACCAGGATCAACGCCAGGAAGGCGTGCAGCCGCAACTGGATGATCAGGAACAGCAACAGCGCGATCGCGCCCGCCGCGATCAACAACAGCGGGGTTGCGGTCAGCGTCTGCGACCAGTCTTCCGGGACCATCAATTCCTCCGTCTGTGGAGCGCCGGTGGCGACGGCGCGGGAGCGCCGTCGTGCGGTCCCATGCGCCGATCGACCGGGATCGTTCGACCCGTGACCTGATGGACGTTTCACTGCGCCGGTCCATGGATACGTCGGAGGACAGCGCGGGAAGCAGCGGATAAGACATACGTAAGGTGCCGCACTCAGCCTATGTTTGCAAGGTTTGCATCCAATTCATACTATGTTTCACCCATATGGCCGTCGGTCGTCGCACACGTTGCGCACTTGCGAGCGCATACTTTCCTCATGACGGACGCGGATGGCATGCCCAACGGGCAGCTGCACGACTCGGTCGTGCAGCGCTGGGGCTGGGACATCGTCTCCGGCGCACTGCCACCCGGGACGCGCATCGTGGCGGACGACGCGGCGGCTCAGTTGGGGGTGTCCAGGACCGTCGTCCGGGAGGCCGTCCGGGTCCTCGAGTCGATGGGCCTGCTGACCGTCCGCCGCCGGGTAGGCATCACCGTCCTCCCGCCGCAGGACTGGAACCCGTTCGACCCCAACATCATTCGGTGGCGGCTTGCCGGTCCCGACCGGCTTTCGCACCTGCGGTCGCTGAGCGAACTCCGCTCGGCCATCGAACCGCTGGCCGCTCGACTGGCCGCCGCGCACGCCACCCCGGAGCAGTGCGGCGCGCTCACCGCGGCCGTGATCGGCATGTCGTCGACCGCCCGGTCGGCCAACGCCGCCTCCTACCTCGCACATGACTGCGACTTCCATCGGACGATGCTCGTGGCGTCGGGCAATCCCATGCTCGCCGGCCTGGCTGATGTCGTGGTCGAGGTCCTTGCCGGCCGCACCCGGCACTCATTGATGCCGACGGTGGCCGAGCCGGAGGCGATCCGCCTGCACGGGGTGGTGGCATCGGCCATTCAGGCCGGTGACGGCGCGGCGGCGGAACAAGCGATGCGCGCCATCGTGGTCGAGTCGGCCACCGCCATCACCGACATTGCAGGGGACCTGGCGACCGATGACGACCGTGCATCCCGAGCACCCATGCCGTCGATTCTGACCGCCTCGCCGCAACGCTGAGCAGCCGAGCCCGGCCTGGTGGCGTACGACAGGGGCCGTTCAGCGCGCGCCCGGGGCCCTTCAGCGCGCGCCCGGGGCCGTTCCTCACCAGATCGTTGCGCCGGGTCCTGGCTGCCTCGGCAGCTCCGGCCGCTTCGGCAGATCCGGCTGCCTCGGCTGATCCGGCTGCCTCGGCTGATCCGGCTGTCTCGGCTGATCCGGCTGTCGGGGGCCGGGAGTGGGCGGCAGATGCGGTGTGACGTCACCGGTCGTACTACGGCATGAAGGCCACCGGATACCTGTTCGGTGACAGCGCCAGGGCCGAGAACATCTTCAAGGCGATCTTCTGCGTCTTCACCCTGATCGGCGCCACGCTGTCGCTCGGCCCGGTGATCGGCTTCTCGGACTCGATGATCTTCCTCATGTCGGTGCCGAACGTGATCGGGCTGTACATCCTGGCCCGCGTGCTGAAGGCGGAGATCAACGGCTATTGGGCCAGGGTCAAGTCCGGCGAGATCCAGATGGTCAACAAGACCTGAAGGTCTCCGGGACAGCGACTCAGAACAGCGCCGCGGGCCGGCGGTCAAAAGGCGTCTCGAGGTCGAGCAGGAACGCCTTTCGCTGGACGCCACCGGCATATCCGGTGAGTTTGCCGTCGGCGCCGACCACCCGGTGGCACGGTACGACGATCGACAGCGGGTTCTGGCCGTTCGCCGCACCGACGGCGCGGGCGAGGCCACGGTCGCCGAGGGCGACGGCCAGCTGTCCGTAAGTCCTGGTCTCGCCGTACGGGATGGCCGTCAACTGTGCCCAGACCCGCCGCTGGAAGGCGTTGCCGACCGGAGCGAGTTCGAGATCGAAGGTGCGCCTGCTGCCGACGAAGTACTCCGCCAACTGGCGGCGCGCCTCCGCGAAGGCGGTGTCGTCACGATCGCCGAAAGCCTCCTGCTCGGGGCGGCGGACATGCTCGGGGAAGTACACACCGGACAGCGCGCCGGCCCGTCCGACCAGCGTCAGCTCGCCGACCGGTGAGTCGACGACCGCATGTCGGACCCCGACCTCTACCGCGGAGCTCATCGCATCCTCCTGATGCCGGGCCTGCCCTGCCGATGTGGAAACGGCACTCTCCGACCGCCCTCGTGTACCGCCGGGTCCATGATGGCCCGCCGGTCCGACAACGGCTGGCAGGATCGGTGACCATGGGCCGATCCGGATTTCGCTGGCCGAGGGAACGGCCGGTGCGGACGATCATCGGCTTCCTCGGGATCGCCCTCGGCGCCCGGGTGGCGCACCGGGTGCGGTACGAGCGGGTCGACCACCTGCCGGCCACCGGTCCGGCGATCGTGGTGGCCAACCACCTGTCGACCACGGAGACGCTCGCCCTGGCCCGGCTGATCACCGGCCATCACCGGTTCCCGCACTTCTTGACCATGGCTGAGGTGTTCAGCCGGCCGGTCGTGGGTCGGCTGCTGACCGCGGCGCGGCAGATCCCGGTGCTGCGCGGGACGGCCAGGGCAGCCGAGTCGCTCGACGCCGCGGGGAAGGAACTCGAGCGGGGGCACGTCGTCTGTCTGTATCCCGAGGGCGGGCTCACCCGCGAGCCTGACCTGCGTCCCGGACCCGGCAGGACGGGTGCTGCACGACTGGCGCTCGGCCATCCGGAGGTGCCCGTCATCCCGGTCGGGATGTGGGGACCGCGGCCGGGCCGGCGGCACCTGTGGCACCGGCACACCGTGCAACTGATCGTCGGCGAGCCCGCGGACCTGACCGGCTGGGCGGGCCGGACGGATCCGGACGCCGCTCGCGAGGTGACGGCGATGATCATGGCAAAGATCACCGCCCTGACCGAGCAGGCCCGGGGAGCCCCGTTCGACGCCTGAACCACCACGGTCGGGCGGTTGACGCGGGAGACCGGCGGCCCCGGCGACTCCCCGGCCGCACACACGGCAGGCCGAAACCGGTCAGGCGAGTACCGAACCTGCCTGTTGGGTACAGCACGCCCATGGTGCAACCAGGACCGGACCCGGACAACTACCCGCCGATCGACCCGGCCGAGCCGGTCCCCGACGACCCGGGCGAGTTGCTCCCGGACACCCCCGAGACGCTGCCGCCGGCCCCGGTCGAGCCCATGCCGGGACCGGACGACCCCGGCAACGTCCCGGCGGTTCCCGCCTGAGCCGTGTTTGACCGGTCCGCCCCGCATCGATTCGCCGGTATCGGCTGTCCCCCGCTCCGGAAGGGACCGGAATCGGCGAATCGATCGGGTGGGATCCGGGCCGTGACCCGGAGCTGACGCCAGCAAAGTGCTGGACGGTCCTTGCGCTGGGTACTTCCGAGCGGTGACATCTACGCAGACACCCAGGCTGAGGGGCAACGGCCTCGCGCCGACCCGGGCGCGGCTCAAATCGCTCGACCGGTCAGTCCTCGCCCCGCTCCGCATTCCCGTTGCCGCCTCCGGGGATCGGTTCTGATGGACGAGCCTGCGGTGATCTACGCGGTGGTCGGCATCCTGACCCTGCTGGCGGCACTGTTGCCAAGGCTGCTGCGGAAGGCGCCGATCTCCCTGCCGATGGTGTTCCTCGCGGCGGGGGCGCTGACCTTCGCCGTCGTCGGGCCGCTGCCGGATCCGGACCCGCGCGAGCACCAGAGCTTCACCCTGCACCTCACCGAGGTGTGCGTGATCATCTCGCTGATGGGCGCCGGGCTGGCGCTGAACCGGCCGATCGGGTGGCGGCGCTGGTCCTCGACCTGGCGGATGCTCGGCATCGCCATGCCGCTGACCATGGTGGCCACAGCCTTTCTGGGGTGGGCGTTCCTGGGGTTCGGGGTTGCAGCGGCAGTGTTGCTGGCGGCGGCGGTTGCGCCGACGGACCCGGTGCTGGCGACCGAGGTGCAGGTGGCCGAACCCACCGACGAGCCGGAGAAGATCGACGACGAGGCACGGTTCGCGCTCACCTCAGAGGCCGGCCTGAACGATGGTCTCGCCTTCCCGTTCGTCTACGCCGCGATCGCGATCAGCCTGGTGGGCCCGGCACCGTCGGACTGGTTCGCGCACTGGTTCGCCCTCGACGTGGTGTGGCGTCTTTCCGCCGGCGTGCTGGCCGGCCTGGGGGTCGGGTGGATGCTGCGCAAGCTGTTCTTCGGGACCCGCTCGTCGAAGATCCGCCTCGCCCACGCCGCCGAGGGCTTCGTCGCGCTGGCCGCCACCTTCCTGGCCTACGGGTTCACCGAGCTGATCAACGGCTACGGCTTCATCGCGGTGTTCGTCTGCGCCTGCACGATCCGCGCGGGCGAGCGCTCGCACAGCTACCACCGGGTGCTGCACCAGTACATCGAGCAACTCGAGCGGCTGCTGACGGTCGGAATCCTGATCCTGCTCGGCGGTGCCGCGACGACAGGTCTGCTGGCCGGCGTCGGGTGGCGGGAGGTGCTGGTCGCGGTCGTCATCATCGTCATCGTTCGTCCGCTCTCCGGCTGGATCGGCCTGGCGAACGGAAAGACGGGACCACGCGAGCGTGGCGTCATCGCCTTCTTCGGTGTGCGCGGGATCGGGTCGCTGTTCTACATCTCCTATGCGCTACAGGAGGGCGAGTTCGTCGAGCAGGACTCGCTGTGGCAGATCATCTGCATCGTCGTCATCGCGTCGGTGGTCATCCACGGGGTGACCGCGACCCCGGTGATGGGCTACCTCGACCGCAAACGGATCCGGGAGGCGAAGCAGCGCACCGGGGACGCCGGGCAGGCGCCGGTGACGGCCATCTGACCGGCGCGCACGGGAAGTCGACCCGTTCGGGGCCTCACGGCGGCACATTCACCCCTCTCCGAACCGGCGGGAACGCGCCGGGCCTTCTACGCTCGGTTGCCACCGCTAACTAGCTGTCATACAGCTGCGCCCCCACCCCTGGAGCCGTTCTTGACATTCGCCCGAGCCGCCCGCCGCACCGTCCTGGCCACTGTCGCAGTGGCCTCCATCGTCCTCGGTACCGGCCTCGGGCAGGGTGTCGCGGCCGCCGATCCCGTCGTGCAGGAAGCCGCTCCCGCTCAGGCACCCGCCGCAGCCACCGGCCTTGCCAGCGCCACTGCCCCAGCCAGCGCGGCCGCCGCAGCAGCCGCCGTCACGGGCCCGCGGTTGACCAAGATGGTGACCCAGGCGATCCACCAGACGACGCTCGGCACGATGTACCTGACCGGTGGCGGGCACGGACCGCGGCCGGCGCCGCTGGGCAGCCGGGTCGACTGCTCCGGCTTCATCCGGCAGATGTACCACTGGGCGTTCGGCACCGACATCGGGAACGGCACCGCGGACAGCGTCATCCGGCAGTCCGGCCAGTTCGTCCGAACCACCCGCCCGGTACCCGGTGACGTGGCCCTGATCGGACGCTCGGGCAACGCGCCCGCCTATCACGCCGGCATCTACCTCGGCATCATCAACGGCCAGGAAGCGATGGCCGCCGCGCCGGCCCCCGGTCAGTCGATCAAGATCGAACGGGGCTACCTGCGGTACTGGTCCGGTGAACTGATGGGCTACTGGCACTACAAGGGCGCGACCGCCGCGGACTCCGGACGCGTCGTCACCGCGAAGATGGCCGGGCACTTCGACGCCGCGGCGGGGACGCCGGCGGGCATCCGGGTGGCGGGGTGGG
>NZ_JBRIIO020000029.1:0-56685 GCF_052976845.2 Nakamurella sp. GG22
GGCCAACGACGCCGGTCCGGCGGGGCCGGTGGCGTGCCCGGCCCACCGCCCAGCCTTCGGCTTGTCGCTCATGACCATCACCACCGTTCGCACGTGTGTACTAATCATAGGTCATGGGCGGCAGATACGCAACAGCTGACCTATCGCGTCCGGCGCTAGCGCCATTGAGAAGCCGCGACGACCACCGACGCGCTGGCCTGTGCGCAGCCGGTGCTGGTCGTCACGCAAGCGGCGACCAACACCGACGTGCGCACAGGCGTGCGCGGACCGGTCGAACTCAGCGACGGCGGGCCACTACCAGCAGTCGGTGGGCGCCCAGGCGGTACGGCCGCCCGTCAGGTCCGTCATAGAGCTCGATCCCGTCGAACCCGGCGTCGGTCAGCAATTCTCGGATATGCGCGACGGTATAAAGGTGATGCAGCGCGGTGCCTGCCCACTGCTCAGCGCCCCGCGTGTAGTGATAATGGCTGATCAGCCGGCTGTGAGTGACGTCGTACTCGGTCGTCGCCTCAACCGTGATGTCGCCGGCGCGCATGGTCCGGGCTTCACCGGTGAAACCCGGCAGGATGGTCTCTGCCGCGATGTTGGCATCGATGACGAGTCCACCGCCAGGCCGGATCGCCCGTGCAAGCGCGGCGAGAAACGCTTTGGTGCCGATGATGTCGAGGTAGCCGAAGCTGTTCCCGAGGCACACCGCGGCATCGAACGCCACGTTCATCGGAACACTTCTCATGTCTCCGACCTGGAATGAAACGTCGACTCCCTCGGCGGCGGCCTCCCGCCGAGCGAAGGTGATCGCCTCCGCCGAGATGTCGATGCCGGTGACACGATGCCCGAGGCCGGCGAATGCGATGCTGTGCCGTCCGCTACCGCACGGCGCATCGAGAATTGCCGCTCCCGGTTCGAGCGTGAGTTTGTTGACAACTAACGCGACGTCGTCGGCGGTCATTTCTGGCGTCGCCATCCGGCGCCAGAACTCATTTGTGACTTCGGTGAAGAAGTCGGCGTACCAGTCGGATCCGAAGTCGTCGGACTCTGACTGGGGACGCTGTTGGACAGGAGAGGGTGAAACTGACAACGCGGGTGCTCCTCACAACGGGGATCAACATGAACAGCGTGATGTCCGGGGCACCGTCGATCCGCCAGCGATCAGCACATCGTGCTGATCAAGCTCGCGTTCGAACCATCACCGGACCGGCATCGATCCGGGATGTGCGGACCCGGGACGTTTCCCGGGTAGCCATGGCATCCTCCGTTGTGGGCGGTCGGATTCCCCGACCTGCGTGCACGACGCTAGCAACTCGGCACTCATCCCTGCCACTGAATATTGCGATATTGCTCCGGCTGGTTCAGGTGTCGGAGCAGCCGCGAGCCGGCCCAGCCAGCCCGGTCATGGTTGCGACCGCCATTCCACCGACCACCGACCACAGCGCTCCGCGCTCCGCGCACCCCGCGCCGACGATGCCGGCACGGCTCGCTGAGTCAGGGAGCGTCAGTGTCACGGAGCGACGGTGAAATGGACCGCCACGGACCAGCCGTTGCCGGTCGCGTCGACCAGGGTGAATTGCCAGCGGTAACTGCCACGGAGGTTACGGTCGGACAACGCGAAATCGGCGTTGTCGGCGAAGAAGAAGGGTGTGTGGCTCGCACCGTCAACATCAAACGGTGGTGTCAATTTGCTGACGAGGGCAGGAACGTCGAACTTGGCGATCTTGGATAACGGTGCGCCATTGTGAGTGGCCGTACCGAGGACATGGATTGGGAAGAGGTTATTGGGAATGATGGGCCCGGCCGAGAAGTCGGGAGAGGAACCGATGACGCCGGGCGCGGGTACCGCCATCCACACAGCCCACACACCCAGGCCGTCGGAGAACTGATCGGTGTGGAATCTCACCCCCTCGGAATATCGCTGTGCCGCAACTCCTTCGGCCAACTCGTTGTCGTAGGGACCTTGGTGAGCATAGCCGGGTCCGATTCCCAGTTGAGGGTGCGGCCGGTGGTCGGGCGGCGGCAGCAGAGCCTCGGCCGTCTGGCCGAACTCCGCATATCCGGTCGCCGCCGTGCCGATCGGCGCCGAGAAGAGATGAAAGTCGACCAGTTTCCAGGTCGGGTGCCCGATCGGACTGACCCGGATACCGTGAGCGACCGGGGCGGACGCGGCGGCATTGGCGGGAGCTACCAACAGAGAGCCGAGTACGCAGGCAAACAGAACCAGAATCAGCCGATGGATTGCAGAGCGCCTCATGGAAATGCACCGCCGATCATTTGATGAACGTAGGATTCCGGAATGCGTCACTCGAATTCAAAAGCGAGTATTCACCTGAGCCATCCCTTCCGCATCACCCGCTACGTCCGGGCCGCAGCCCGCACCGCAGCATCACCGGTCTGACGCCGCCGGAAGGGTGGTGTCCGAGGTTTCGATTGGGTCGAAATGACCGTTGCCCATTCGCCCTGACGCCACCGTCGGCGGGCATGCGAATCCGACCGCGACCAAATTTCACCCAATTGCCTCGCTGCGGGAATAGGCCCACGGACGCCGAAGTTGTGGGATGGACGCGGATCGGTGCTCCGCCGATCGCAACGAGCAGGACGGCAGTGACCGGTCGTCCGCGGCGGAAGGATGTCTGCATGCGCGCACTCCAGTTCAAGAGCTACGGCGGCCCAGAAGTTCTCGAGGTCGGCGACGCGCCCGAGGTCCACCCGGGCGCGGGTCAGGTGCGGGTGATCGTGCGCGCGGCCAGCGTGAATCCCCTCGACTGGAAGATGAGGGCGGGCCTGATGGCCGGCGGCTCGCCGCTGCAGGGAATCGGGTATCTGGGATTTGACGCGGCCGGCGTCGTGGACGAGGTGGGTGAAGGAGTCACCGATGTTGCCGTCGGCGACGACGTCTTCGGCCTCGGGTCGAACACCGCCGCCGAGTACGCGGTCCTCGATACGTACGCCAAGAAGCCGGCCTCGGTGGACTGGGCAGTTGCCGCGGCCGCGGGCGTTGCGGCCGAGACATCCATCCGTGCCCTCGACCTCGTCGGGGTCACCGCCGGCAGCACTGTGCTGATCGACGGCGGAGCGGGCGGCGTCGATGCGGTGGCCGTCCAGGTAGCCCAGGCCCGTGGCGCCACCGTGATCGCGTCGGCCGGCGAGTCGAACCAGGACTACCTGCGCGAGATCGGCGCAATTCCCGTGCTGTACGGCGACGGCCTCGTCGACCGCGCGAAGGCGGCGGCTCCGCGCGGGTTCGACGCCGTGTTCGACGTTGCCGGCAAGTCGCCGGCAGAGGATCTGATCAGCCTCGTCACCGAGCCCTCACAGGTCGTCAGCATTGCCAATTTCAGCGCCGGTGATTTGGGTATCCAGCTCACGACGGGTCGTTCGGAGAACGCGAAGCAGGCACTGGAACAGACGGCCGGGCTGCTGGAGCAGAACAAGCTCGTCGTGAAGATCCAGACCTTCCCGCTCACCCGGGCGGCGGAGGCGCACGAGATCAGCCAGCACGGCCACCTCCGCGGAAAGCTGGTGCTGCTGCCGTGACGAACGTCAGCGGAAGAGCGCGCTGTACGCGTTGAGGGCGGGCTGGCCGCCCAGATGCGCGTACAGCACGGTCGAGTCCCGGGGTATGTCGCCGCTGCGAACGAGGTCGATGAGGCCCGCCATGGACTTTCCCTCGTAGACGGGGTCGATGATCATGCCCTCGAGTGAGCCGGTCAGCCGGATGGCGTCATGGGTGGAATCCACCGGGATGCCGTAGTAGTCGCCGGCCCAGCCCTCCAGGACGGTGATCTCGTCGTCCCGCAGATCCCTGCCCAGTCCGATCAGGTCGGCCGTGTTGCGGGCGATCTTCTCCACCTGGGCTCTGGTCTCGTCGAGCTTCGCCGATGCATCGATGCCCAGGATCCGGCGCGGCCGGTCCTGTCCGGCGAATCCGGCGATCATGCCGGCCTGCGTGCTGCCGGTGACGCTGCAGACGACGATCGTGTCGAAGAAGACGCCCAGCCGCCGTTCCTGCTCCTGTACCTCGTCGGCCCAATTCGCGAAGCCCAGGCCACCGAGCCGGTGATCGGACCCACCGGCCGGGATCGCGTACGGAGTTCCACACCGCGGATCTGTTCCTCGTCCGTCACCGCGGTCCTCCTCAGGATGCTGTCGGGAGGGTAGGACTCCCGCTGCATGCCGAATTCATCGGCGTCGTGCGGTGCAAATCCGCAGGAAAGCGGATGCCATCACGCTGTTCGCCCCGGGAGTAGTTTGACCACGTGAGCTTCGAGGTCACGGCTAACGCCTACTCCCGCTTCATGGGCCGGTACTCCGAGCCGCTGGCCGACCAGTTCGTCGAACTGCTCGATCTCCGAGACGGCCAGCGAGCCCTGGACGTCGGTTGTGGGCCGGGTGCGCTGACCGAACGCCTGGTCCGACGCCTCGGGGCCGACGCCGTCACCGCTGTCGACCCGTCGGAATCGTTCGTTGCCGCGGTCCGATCGCGGATACCGTCGATCGACGTGCACCGAGCGGCCGCCGAGGACATGCCTTTCGCCGACAGGCATTTCGATTGCGCTGCCGCTCAATTGGTCGTGCATTTCATGAAGGATCCGGTCGCCGGCATCATCGAGATGGCCCGGGTCACCAACGCCGGGGGAGCGGTCGCCGCGTGTGTCTGGGACCACGCAGGAGAAACCGGTCCGCTCAGCGCTTTCTGGCGTGCGGTCAAGACCCTCGATCCGGGAGCGCCGGATGAGGCCGGCCTCGCCGGTGCGCGCGAGGGACACCTGGTCGAGTTGTTCGAGCGAGCCGGACTCAGTCAGATCGACGCAATGAGGCTGACTGTTCGCGTCCCCTTTGCCGGCTTCGATGAATGGTGGGAGCCGTTCACCCTCGGCGTCGGACCGGCCGGCAGGTATGTCGCCGGACTGGATGCCGGGGGTCGGGCCGCACTTGCCGCGGAGTGCACCGCCCTGCTGCCGGCGGCTCCGTTCGAGATCACCGCATCCGCGTGGGCCGCGGTCGGCAGGGTCTGACCCGATGACCGCGACGCTCAACGGCTGCCGATGCTCCCGGCATTGATCTGTTCGCCGAGCGAGGTACTGACGATCACCGAGATGCCATCCGGGACAATGGCTTCGAGCTCCGTCATCAGGTCCGCGACGGGAGGTACCCGGTCCGGGGTCTGGACGTGCACATACATGTTGGTCGAGGCGAAGTCGACTCCCTCGATGCTGGCGCCGGGGACAGCGGAGATCCAGCCGGTCGCGGTTGACTGAACCCGCTCGGCCAGCACCGACAGGATGTAGGTGGCGACGGTGTTGGCCAGCAGCGGAATGATGACCACGATCAATACCAGGCCGAGGGTGAAGTACGCCTTTCGCCGCGACGTGCGAGGCCTTTCCTCGGCCGCCTCGGTGCTGTAGCCGACGGCGGTGTAGACGAGGGTGCCGGCCAGCACCAGCGCCACCAGGTTGGACAGGAACAGCACCAACGCCCCGAGCGCCAGGCCGACAGCACCGTGGCCCAGGCACACGCCCACCACCGCCAGCGGCGGGACCAACGAGATGGCGATGGCCACACCCGGCAGCACGGCGGCCACGTCACGGCGGGAGAGCGCGATGGCGCCGGCGAACCCGGTCGCAATAGCTGCGACGAGGTCGAGCATGTCCGGTGACGTCCGGCTGGCGATCTGACTGTTGCCCAACAGGTCCGACGAACCAGGAACCACCAGCGCGAAGACGATTCCGATCAGGACCACCAGAACGGCACCGCCGAAGACGAAGCGGCCCGCCCGGCCGGCAGCTCCCGCCTCCTGCTTCGCGATGCCGAGGGCGATACCCATGATGGGCGTCGACAGCGGCGCGATGATCATCGCGCCGATCACGGTGGCGGTCGAGTCTGCCAGTACGCCGGCCGACGCGATCACCGCCGACAGGGTCAGCATGATCCAGAAGGCGGACCTCTTGGACTCGGCGTCCCCGGCCGAGAGATCGAGATCCCCGGTCAGCTCGCCCAACGTCCGGCGCTGGGACTCGGGGAGGAGGAAACGGGCAAATTTCTGGCGCATGGACACATGATCACGCAGGTGCGGCGTCTTCACTGCGTTCGCCGGATTACTGCCGCCAGTAGTTGTTCGCCGCTGCGATCGTCTGGAATTCCATCACCACCGTGGGCAAGGTCTTCCCCAGACGAACAGTACCCACTACAACTCGGGCGGCCACCTCGCGATGCCACGCAACCAATCGTTGCGTCACCACGCGCACCCAGTTATGGTGAGACGCAACCACAGGTTGCACGTAGTGCACCAACACCGGAAAGAGGAACGAGAAATGGTCGACATCCTGCACAAGGTCGGAATCCAGTCGTCGTCGGAAAACGAGGTCTACGAGGCGTTGACAACTCGCGACGGTCTCGCCGGCTGGTGGACCACCAACACCGAGGGGGCATCGGGCGTGGGCGACGTCCTGCAGTTCCACTTCGAACCGGGCGACATCTCCATGAAGGTCGTCGAACTGGACCCGGCACGGCACGTCCGCTGGCAGGTGGTCGACGGTCCGGCAGAGTGGATCGGCACCACCGTCGACTGGACGCTCAAGAGGGAGGACGACTACACCGTCGTCCTGTTCGCGCACAAGGGCTGGGCGGAGCCGGTGGAGTTCATGTACCACTGCAGCACCAAATGGGGCGTCTTCATGATGAGCCTCAAGTCATTGGTGGAGAACGGCAAGGGTGCGCCGGCGCCGCATGACCTGAAGATCGACAACTGGAACTGATTGCTTTTCAGGCGACGCAGAACTCGTTGCCCTCGGGGTCGAGCATCACGACATGACCGAGTGTCCGCCCGTAGAACTGCTCGCGAACGAACGTCGCGCCCGCACCGGCGAGGTCGGTGACCTTCGAGCGAATCAGGAGCTCTTTCCCCTGAGCATCCCACGGAGGTTCACCGGTCACCTGACATCGATGTGCACTCGGTTCTTGGCGGTCTTCGGTTCGGGCACGCGAAGGAAGCTGATCGCGGGGCGTTCGCGGTCCGGATCGACGATCGACGCGCCGTCGGGATCGTCATAACCGGGCTCGTCCACATACCCGAGCGCGAGTGCCCAGAAGGCTGCCAGCCGGTGCGGGTCCGCGGCGTCACATCCGAGCGTCCAGAGCGTCGACATGTGTTGCACGATATGCCTCCTCAGCCCAGCTGCTGGCAGTCCCAGGGTGGTCTCCGGTTGCGCCACCGCCTACCCTCGGTGTGGTGGCCAAATACCTGCTGAACGACGAGGCGGTCGTCCGCGCCCGGGAACTGATCGAGGCTCGCCAGTACGTGCTGAACAGCGACTGGGGTGAGGTCCAACCGAAGGCCGATGCGGAGAACGACTTTCTCAAGAGCCATTCCTGGGACGAATATGCCGCGTGGCATCTCGGATTGACCGACGGCGCGAATGACCACACGAAGGCCCGGTACGCCTTTGTGTACGGCGACCTGCGCCGGGTGCACCGGACCGGGCTGATCGCCTGCGTCTACCGGGCATCGGAATGGCGTCACAAGGACATCGAACTCGCCGCGCACGACCTTCTGCAGTTGCTCGACAAGCGGACGGCCTGACCCGCGGGGTTGGGCTCACCGAATCCGCGGATGACGTCCCCGCCGGCCTGCCCATCCCGCGGCGGTCGTGGGACGGGCCGGCCGACGGCCGCCCCTGAGCGGAGCGGCAGTCGGCCGGTCGGCCGTGTCAGGACGCCGGCAACAGGTACCTGACCGCCTTTCCGAGGACTGCCGCGCGCTCCGCCGGAGACGCGATCTGCTCGATGCCGAAGCCGAACAGCACCGTGTCCGCGGTGGTCACCGCTCCGAACAGCAGTCCTTCGGCGCGACGGAAGTCACCTCCCGCCGGCGGGCTTCCCGGCGGCGGACCGGGCAGGGACCATGGGCCCAGGCCGGCTTCGAATCCCTCGCTCTCGCGGACGGCACCGCCGACCACGATGCTGGTGTCGTCGATGAACGCCCCGACGCCGGTGGTGGACGGATCGGTGACGTAGCTGATGGACACCTCGACCTGCTGGCCGGCGTAGGCCGACAGGTCGAACTCGGCCGGCTGCCAGCCACCGGAGTTGCCGGTCATCGCGTTCCACTCGCCGGTCGTCCCCGTCGGCGTGCATGCTGTCTCGCCGAGCGTCAGGTAGTTCAGCAGGAACGGGTGCTCCTCGACGAGGAACCCGGCTTCGCATTCGGCGGGAACTTCCGTGGTGGTGAGTCCGCCGGCTTCCGGCAGCGTGGTCCAATCGTCATTGCCGACCGTGTGTGCCTCGACGATCACATTGTCGTAGCCGGGTTCAGTGTCGAAGGACAACCGCGCTCTGAGCAGCGGATTGTCCGTGGCGCTGACGCCGGTGAGGTCGACCGTCCTGGCGAGCCGCATATAGGAGTCGTTGATGGTGACACCGCCGACATACCAGGCGCCCTCGTAGGGATCGAACCCGCCGCCGGCCGAGCCCCGGTACGTACCGGCGGCTTCGCTCGCGAACTGCGGGAATTGGTCGACCGGTAGCACGTCACTGGTGACCGTGAAGGTCCCGGGCTCGTCCAAGGGATTGTCGGCGACCGCCTGGCCGCCGAAGGTCCCGGTGGCGTCGGCCAGGTCCCCGAGACCCGCGAACCCGGTCGGCGACGGCACCGGTGACCTCGAGTACGCACCGAGGTAGTACTGGAAGAAGTCGTCGGCGAGCAGCAGGCAGTCCGAGAACAGGTCCGCGGTCACCACACAGTCCGCGGTCGGGTCCCCATCCAGCCCGTAGTAGATGCCGCCGACCGTGCCTCCCAGGAACCCGAAGTACCCGGCAGTCTCGCCGGTGTGGACCAGCTTTCCCCGCTCGTTCAGGTAGTCGCGGACGGAGATGGTCAGGTACTGCTGCCGTTCGGCGACCGCGGCGTCCGGGATCTGCTGGCTGCCGATCTGGGTGAGCGCGTCCTCCGGATCCTGCGTCAACCGGTTGTCGCCGAGGTACCAGACGACGCCGCGGAAGTGCGACAGCACACCGAGATGATGTGGCACACCCTGGCGGGACACGTCCCACACCGACGCCCTGATGCCCTGCGCGCGGAGCGCGGCCACGTAGCTGTTCGCGTACTTGGGTGCCGTCACCGACGCGGGATAATCCGGGTTGACGCCCTCGTAATCCTCATTGGCAACGACCAGCACGGTGTTCCTGGTGTCCTCGGCGACGCGATAGGTGAATGCCTCACTTGTGCGCAGTCCCTTTCCTGGACGGTTGCCGGTGAACCACACGCGGACCTTGTCGCCCGGTCGAGCGCCCTGGACCTTGCCGCGGAATTCGGCGTAATACCGGTCTGCCTCGTCGCCGTATCGCTCGCCGCCCGCCCATTCCCGGACCGGGACGCGGTAGCTCCGTCCACCGTTGATGGAGTACCGCATGGCGAGGTTCCGCAGGTCACGGCGCGCGGTGACCGCCACGGTCTGCGGGTCTCCGTAGGAGACGGCGAAGCTGTCCACCTGGAAGTCGGGCGCCTTCCGCCCGACCACCGACACCGGATCGTCCGGGTCCTGGGCCGACCGAGCCACCGACAGCGCGAAGGGGATGTTCTTCTCGAACTCGGCCTGCACCAGCGCCTCGGAGTCGGGGAAGTTGAACACGCTCTCGCAGTCTGCCGGGTCGAAGGCATCATCAGGATCGACGGCGCTGGCCGTTTCGCACGTCGACATTTCCGGGGTGAAAGCCAAGGTGCCGTAGACGTTGTGCGCGTGCTCGGTGGTCTCGCCGTTGGTGGTGTACAGCTCGGCGGCGATATCCGGGTCGTACCCGGGAACCGCCGGGCGGGCGTCATCGCCGGCCAGGGTCTCGTACAGCAGGTCGTCCGGGCTCGGAGTCGCCACCTGCCAGCCGACGCCGTACAAGAGGAGCTCAGCGGCGGAGTGATAGTTGATCTGGAACTCGAAGCCGACCCTGCGCAGCAGGCGGTCCAACGCACGGGTTTCCGGCTCGGACGCCGGCCGCGCACCCCGGTACGTGTCGCTGCCGAACGACGGCGACGATCCCTCGTTGTCATATCCCCAGCGGTAGGGGAAGTTGCGATTGAGGTCCACACCGTCGAGACCGGTGATGACTCCGTCGCCGTCGTTGTCACGAAGGTTCTTGCGCCACAGCCGGTTGCCCTCGGTGAAGGTGTAGTCATAGCCGTCCGGGTTCGCCACCGGGAGGAACCACAACTCTGTGGTGTCGACGATCTTCCTGATCTTGGGGTCCGTCCGGTAATTCTCGAGGTAATGGCGTAGCAGACGCCGGTTCATCTCGGGCGTGATCCACTCACGGGCATGCTGCGCGGAGGAGTAGAGCACCGCGGGCCGGAGCCCGTCCCGAAGGCCGGCGGCGTTCCGGGTGACCTTGACGGCGAGGATGTCTTGGCCCTGGACGGTCTTGCCGATGGTGACGAGCTTGGTCAGTCGCGGGTACTGACGGGTGAGGCCGATCAACTCGTCACGAATGCCACCCGGCTCGCTGTAGGAACGGAAGACCTCGTAGCCACTCGCAGCCTGCGCGTCCAACCGCTGAGACACCGCCTCACCGGCAACCTGCTTCTCCGCGAGGGCAAGGCCGAGGGCATTGAGTTTCTGGGCCTGCTGCCGGGTGAGGACAACCTCCACCGCAACCTTGCCGTCCGCCGCGGCGCCGCTGCTCGTCACGGTGCCGTGGTCCAGGCCGAGATCGGCGACCTGCTTCAACTGGTCGGTGGTGAGCTCACCGACATACACCGTGGGTCCCGCTTCCGGAGGTGGCGCCGCCGACGCCGTGGGAGCGGCGACGCCGAGAAGCCCGGCCACCAACGCGCAGACCAGAAATGCAATGGACCGAGCCCTCATCGCTTCCCTCACTTCTCTGTGGGGCGCGAGATGTGACCATTCGGCCACTCCCGGCAAATCCACCGCATCGGACCGCATCGGCACGCCCCGTGTCAATCGGCCAAAGGTGGAAGGTCAGGCTCGGTTCGAACGGTTCAGCCGACAGCTTTCTTCACCAAGGCCGCGATCTCCTTCTCGACGGCCGGCGTCATCTTCGTCACGGCATAGGCGGCCGGCCACATGTCACCGTCGTCCAGCTTCGCGATGTCGTTGAAGCCGAGCGTCGAGTACCGGGTGTCGAACTTCTGCGCCGGCTGGAAGAAGCAGACGACCTTGCCGTCGAGCGCGTAGGCGGGCATCCCGTACCAGGGCTTCGGCTGGAGTTCCGGAGCGTTCGACATCACCAGAAGGTGGATGCGCTCGGCCATCCCGCGATCCGGTTGGGACATCTCGGCGATCTTCTCGAGCAGCGCCGTTTCTGGATCCACCTTCTTTCCGCGAGTGCGCTTGCCCGCCCTGACCTCCTGCGCACGTTCCTTGATGGCGGCCCGTTCCGCCGCACTGAATCCGTCCGCGTCTTCCTCGGTGTCGCTGGTGGCTCCGGCTGCCTTCGACTCGGTCATGGCGCGTCTCCCTGTGTGGTCCCGTCGGATACGCCCATGATTCTCAGCGGCGCGCAGGGACGGTGCTTCTCGAAACCTGACCGATGTCGACCGGTGCGCTGCAGACGCCGTCAGTACCGTCGTCGATGGAACGCGCAGGACCGCCCCAGTCAGGAGAACAGCATGCACGTCGGTGTCGACAGTTTCGTCTCAACCGTGACGGACCCGGAGTCCGGTCGCCAGGTCGGGCCGGAAGAGCGCATCGAACACCTGCTGGAGGAGATCGCGCTCGCGGACGCATCCGGGCTGTACTCGTTCGGGATCGGTGAACATCACCGCGAGGAGTACTACGACTCCGCACCGCCGGTGATCCTCGGGGCCGCCGCCGCCCGGACGGCCCGGATTCGATTGGGCAGCGCGGTGACGGTCCTCAGCGCCGCCGACCCGGTACGGGTCTTCCAGCAGTTCGCCACCCTCGACCTGATCTCGAAGGGCCGCATCGACCTCGTCGTCGGGCGTGGCTCGTTCACCGAGGCCTTCCCGCTGTTCGGATTGGACCTGGCCGATTACGACTCGTTGTTCGCCGAGAAACTCGACCTGCTCCTGAAGATCCGGGATTCGGCGCACGTGACCTGGTCCGGTCGTCACCGACCGGCGCTGACCGGCCAGGGGATCTACCCGCGGCCGGCGCAGAATCCCCTGCCGATCTGGGTGGGAGTCGGTGGCACACCTGAATCGTTCGTGCGGGCGGGACTGCTCGGGCTGCCGCTGATGGTGGCGATCATCGGCGGGGAGCCGCGGCAGTTCGCGCCGCTCGTCGATCTCTACCGTCGGGCCGGTGCGCAGGCTGGTCACGCCCCGGAAAGTCTCAAGGTGGGGCTGCACGTGTTCGGTTTCGTCGGAGACAGCGTTGCCTCGGCCGCCGACACCATCTACCCGGGTTGGCACCAGATGTTCACCCAGGTCTCGCGGGAACGCGGCTTCCCGACCCCGACCCGAGCCCAGTTCGATGCGACCAGCGGTCCCAACGGTGCCTTCTTCCTAGGGGATCCGGACACCATTGTCACCAAATTGCGCCGGGTGTCGGAGCAACTCGGTGGGGTGAACCGGGTTTCGCTGCAGATGACGAATCCGAGGCTCGCCCACGCTGACCTGTTGCGCGGGATCGAGTTGCTGGGCACCGAGGTGGCGCCGCGGGTGGCCGATCTCTGAGCGCACCGTCATTGCACCGACAGGATCGCCCGCGCGGACTGTTCCACCAAGTCCCGCACCTGCGCAGGGTCCCTGCCCTGCAGCAGGCACCGGCGAACGGCCGTGTACGGCAGGCCCATCACGCCGATCGACACGCGATCCAATGCGCCGCGATTGGCCCTGCCGTACAACTCGCGGGCGAGTTGCCTCATCAGCACCTCAACCGGGTCGTTCAAAGTGCGCAACGACTCCGCCAATGCCGGCGGCAGCGACTCGTCATTCTTCAATTCCGCCACACTTGCGACGAGCATCAATCGGGCATCCGCCTGGTTCTTCGAGCAGAAGTCCACGATCGCGAGGACGCCGGCGATCGCGCGGTCCATTCCTGGTTCCGCGGCGTCGGTCGCGGCGAAGAGCTCGGCGTGAAACTTCTGGATCGTGCGGATCCAGAGCTCTGCAACCATGTTCGACCGGGAACCGAAGCGGTGATAGAGGGAACCTGTCGGTGCACCGCTACGCTCGCTGATGGCGGCTGTCGTCACCCCGCGGGAGCCGTGTTCCAGCAGGAGATCCCTGACTGCGGAGAGCATCTCGTCGTCGGAATGCGATCGCCGCGCTCGGCGTACGGGCTGCGTCATGCGGACACCATAGCCTTTGCGGGATCGGGCCACCGACTCTTGTGGAGCGAACGCGCTAGAGCGTACGTTCCAATGTTATGAATGCCGAGTTCCCTGTCCTGCATGGCCCGCCGCCCGGGCTGCGTCTCCTGCCCGAGCACTGGCAGACGACGGCCGCCGAGATCGCGACGGATGATTCCTGCGACCAGCTGGCGGGCACCGGCGCTCGCGTCCTGACCAGGGCGATCGACGTCGCAGCGCCCGCCGCGGTGACATTTCGGTGGCTGTGTCAGCTCCGGGTCGCGCCGTACAGCTACGACTGGATCGACAACGCCGGGCGGCGAAGCCCGCGCGAACTGACACCCGGCGTCGATCGACTGACCCTCGGGCAGGACTTCCTGATCGGCACGCTGGCCGCGTTCGTGCCGGACCAGCACGTCACCTTGCTGGCATACCCGGCAGCAGAGCGGCTGTTCGGGCTGGTCGCCCTGACCTACCGGGTCACCGCTACGTCAGAGCACACCAGCCGACTGGTCGCACGTTTGGTCCTGCACGAGCCCGACAAGCCGTGGGAACACCTCCGGTATCACGCGCTGGCGTGGGGTGATCTGATCATGATGCGCAAGCAGTTCCGGACTCTGCGGAGATTGGCCCAGCTGTCTGCCGGTTGAGAAGAAAGTCGGCGGACGATGTCGAGATCGGCGGGGCGGCTCCGTCCCAGGGGCGGACGCGGCGACGATGGCCGCATCACACCGAAGGAGACCACCATGACCAAGTACCTGCTTCTCAAGCACTATCGCGGCGCTCCGCAGCCCGTCAACAACATCCCGATGGACCAGTGGACGCCGGAAGAGGTCACCAACCACATCCAGTACATGGCCGACTTCGCCGCCAAGCTCGAAGGAACCGGCGAGTACGTCGACGGTCAGGCACTCTCACCCGAGGGCACCTTCGTCCGGTACGACGGGGAGGGCCGGCCCCCGGTCACCGACGGACCGTTCGCCGAGACCAAGGACCTGATCGCGGGATGGATGGTCATCGACGTCGACACCTACGACCGCGCTGTGGAGCTTGCCGGCGAGCTGTCGGCCGCTCCCGGGGCCGGCGGCAACCCCATCCACGAGTGGCTCGAGCTGCGCCCGTTCCTGAGTGAGCCGTCGACGGTCACCGAGTGACCCGGCCGGCCAGGTCAGGGCTGCAGATGGACGAGATGCTGCTGCGGGAGCTGACTCCCGCGGTGATCGGCGTCCTCGTTCGTCGCGGGGTCGACTTCGCGACGGCCGAGGACGCCGTGCAGGAGGCCCTTCTCCAAGCCGCCCTGACCTGGCCCGACCGGCCGCCTGCCGACCCCAAGGGCTGGTTGGTCACCGTCGCCTGGCGGAAGTTCCTGGATGCCCACCGGGCCGAGGCGTCCCGCCGGGAACGTGAGCTGCGGGTCGAGGTCGAGCCACCGGCAGGGCCGGCCGAGTCGGCGGATGACACGCTGCACCTGTTCTTCCTGTGCGCACACCCGACGCTCAGCCCGGCGTCGGCAGTGGCCCTCACGCTCCGCGCGGTCGGCGGGCTGACCACCAAGCAGATCGCCCGGGCCTACCTCGTGCCGGAGGCGACGATGGCGCAGCGGATCAGCCGGGCCAAACGGACGGTCGGCGCCGTGCGGTTCGACGCACCCGGTGATCTGGCCACGGTGCTGCGGGTGCTGTACCTCGTGTTCAACGAGGGGTACACCGGTGACGTCGACCTGGCGGCCGAGGCGATCCGGCTCACCCGACAGTTGGCGTCGATGACCGACGACGAGGAGACGGCGGGGCTGCTGGCGTTGATGCTGCTGCACCACGCCCGGCGGTCTGCGCGGACCCGGCCCGACGGCAGCCTCGTTCCCCTCGCCGAGCAGGACCGGTCCCGCTGGGACACCCGGCTCATCGCCGAGGGCGTCGAAGTCCTACAGTCCGCGCTGAGTAGGGACCGGCTGGGGGAGTTCCAGGCCCAGGCGGCCATCGCCGCGCTGCACGCCGACGCGCAGCACGTGGAGGAGACCGATTGGGTGCAGATCGTCGGCTGGTACGACGAACTGCTCCGGCTCACCGGCAGCCCGGTCGTCCAGCTCAACCGGGCGGTCGCGATCGGCGAGGCCGACGGCGCCCACGCCGGTCTCGCGGCACTGGCCACAGTGGATTCCGCCCTGCCCCGCCACACCGCCGCCTCGGCGTACCTGCACGAAAAAGCGGGGGACCTGACGACTGCGGCCCGGCTCTACGCCGACGCCGCCCGGTCCGCCACCGCCGTTGCCGAGCGGGACCATCTCACTCTGCAGGCGGCGAGGATCAATCAGTTGCTCCGCGGGTGAGCCGGCGGAGGTTCCCCTAAATCGGAGACACGTTCAGGGGCGCCGACTCTCACCTCCTGGCGGTCGGCTTCGGTCAGTGGAACGTCGCCGGACCTGACCAGACCGAGTTCCGCCGGCGGCGGTGGTCTCAACCCGGCGTTGAGCGCCCAATCGGTGAATGTCGGTCCGTGAGGTCAAGGGCGGTTGCTGAGGCCTGACGCTTCCTCGGCACGGGTGCGGCCGTTACCCGAGATGCTGCGAGCGTCCGACTCCGACCGGTGGGCATCGATGGCCCCCTCCGCCTCCTCGAGTTTGCGGTCCAGCGCCTCTGGGTAGGTGTCGGCCATCTTCGCCGGGTCGTTCATCTCGTCAGAGTCGTCGGCAGGGTCGTGTACGTCGTCGGACTGGTCGACGATTGCGTGCTGGTCCGCAGTGAGGTCCTCGGGTCGAGTCATCTTCTTTGGATTCCCGAACCAGCTGGAGTTCAACCACCGTCGAGATACTCGGCCGGTCAACCTGCCGTCATGCCTCATGGCCGACGCCGGGTCCGCGTCGAGGTGGACGAACACAGAGCTGGCGCACCCGATGAGTTCACGCCGTGGTTGAGGTCGATTGCTGCATGATGACAACGCACGTCCTCGACACCCCCGACGTCGACCTCGTCTACGACGTGGACGGGCCCCTGCCCACCGCAGACGGGCGCCCGCCGTTGTTGATGATCGGTCAGCCGATGGACGCCACCGGCTTCCGCACCTTGGCTTCGTACTTTCCAGACCGCACCGTGGTCACCTATGACCCGCGCGGCCTTGGCCGGAGCAAGCGGAAAGACGGCGGGGACACAGCGGTGCCGGCGGCGCAGGCAGGTGACGTGCACGCCGTCATCACGGCGCTCGGCGCCGGACCGGTTGAGATGTTCGCCAGCAGCGGCGGCGCGGTCACCGCCCTTGCCCTGGTGGCCGCCCACCCGGAAGACGTCAGCACCCTGGTGGCCCACGAACCACCCATGATCCCAGTACTCCCGGACGCCGCCGCCGCCGATCGCGCCTTTAAATGTGTTCGAGAGGTGTACCAGGCCAATGGGTCTGGGGCAGGAATGGCGGCCTTCATCGCGATGACGTCGTGGCAGGGCGAGTTCACCGACGACTACTTCGCGCAGCCCGCACCGGATCCGGCGATGTTCGGAATGCCCAGCGAGGACAACGGATCCCGCGACGATCCGCTGCTGTCAGAACGATCCACCGCGGTCAGCGCCTATTCCCCCGACATCCCGGCGCTCGCCGCGGCACCGACCCGGGTGGTCATCGCGGTGGGGGAAGAATCCGCCGGCACCTTCACCGCCCGCACCTCCCTGGCCACCGCCGAATTACTCGGTCAGCAGGCCACGGTATTTCCGAGCCACCACGGCGGCTTCATGGGCGGCGAATTCGGGTACGCCGGGCAGCCGGAGGCCTTCGCGCAGAAGCTGCGGACCGTCTTGGACGGCAGCAGCTGACCTGACGCCCTCGGTGTTTCTGAGCCATCACGGCGGCTCTGCGGTGGGGTCGGTGGTTCGATGGGCCGATGAGTTGGGAAAGCCACCCGCTGACGCCAGAGCGTTTCGAGGACTTCGCCGACGTCATCAACCCGAACCGCCGCGCCACCCATTGCTGGTGTCTGTCGCATCGCCTGCGCGTCAGGGATATCGAGGAACTCGGCGGCGGCGATCGCCAGTTGGCGATGCGACGGCTCTGCGAGCGGGAAAACCCGCCGGGGGTGGTCACCTACCTCGACGGCACACCGGTCGGCTGGTGCAACATCGGACCGCGTGCCGAGATACCACGTCTGAATGGGTCGAAGCTCATCCGTCCCGTCGACACGGTGCCGGTCTGGAGCATCATCTGCGTGGTGGTCAGGGGAGGCCACCGCAAGAAGGGCGTCACCCCGCACCTCATCCAGGGCGCGGTCGACTACGCGGCATCTCGCGGCGCGCCGGCGGTCGAGGCCTATCCCGTCGACCCCGAGGGCCGGATGGACACGACCATGGCGTTTGTCGGCACCCGGGCGATGTTCGAGCGGGTCGGCTTCGAGGTCATCGGCACGACAGACGCTGTCGCCTCGAAACTGCCGCGGCTGATCATGCGCCGGTCACTCTGAATCCTGGCGCCCGACAGGGCCGGTTGAGCAACGACGGTCACCGATCGACTCCTGTGCCCTGCACTACATCAGGTTTCGGCCGCGGTGTCGGCCATCCATCACCCACTCCCGTTGTCAGCCGGTCCTGCACCACGGGTTGCCGCGAGTGAGTATCGACATGGAGTTGGAAGATGTCCGGTCGGCTGTAGTGGCCAACCGGGTCGAAGAACCGGCGCGCGGCGCGTACTGCGGCGAGGTCCGCCTCGGCGTACAGAATGGTCTCTTCGTGCCGGGCAGGACCGGCCAGGATCTTTCCGGTTGGATCGACGATGACGCTGTTACCGGATTCCACCCAACCTGGGCCATCGTCACCGACGGCCCATACGCGATCACGATGCGGAAAGTCGGCCGGGATCTGGTCCATGTGAAGGCACGGGTTGACGCCGATGACGTAGCACCGCCCTTCCAGCGCGATGTGTCGCATGGTCGCGATCCAACCGTCGCTGGGAGCGAGGGTCGGGGCTGCCCAGATGTCGACGCCCTGGCTGTAGAGGTAGTAACGGGCCAGCGGCATGAAGTTCTCCCAGCAGGTCAAGCCGGACAGCCTGCCGTGCGGGGTGTCGATGACGGGCAGGGTAGAGCCGTCACCCATTCCCCATACCGTCCGCTCGGAGCCGGTGGGGATGAGTTTGCGGTGCTTGCCCAACAGGGCGCCGTCCGGCCCGAAATACAGCGTCGTGTTGTAGATGGTGGCGCCGTGGCGGTCGCGTTCCTGCACCCCGATCACCACATAGGCCCCGGCAGCACGCGCGGCGGCGCCGAGCGCGTCGGTGATCGGGCCGGGCACGACGACGGCCTGATCGACAAGCATTGCGTACCAATCCCCGTCACCGTCCCAGATCGGTCGGGAGTCGATCCAGATGGGTGTTCCGGGAATGAACGCTTCGGGGAACACCACGATCTCAGCGCCTTCGGCGGCTGCCTGTCGAAGCAGCGTGATCGCCTTGTCGACGCAGGCGCGTTGTCCATCAGGATGTACGCCGCCTGCACGGCGGCGACCGTCACAGTTGCCATAGCCGTCCCTTTCTTGGAGCGGATCCCGATAGGGTCCATCGGACGCCGTTCGGCACGACGGTCCTCGCTCTCGGGCTTCCCAGAACAGGGTGATTGTCCTGCGGGCCCAGCAGGTTGTCACGGGCGTTTCGGTTCGGCCCGCAGTGCCGAATCGAAACAGCGCGGTGTCAAACGGACTGTGGCATTGACGCGCTCAATTTCGTCGCAGCACGACCGTGGTCCAATTGGCGTGCCCGCGAATGTCGACGACGGGGCCGCCGGGCGTCGAGGGCGGACCGGCCTTGTCCTTGAGCGTCGTCATTGAACCGCCGTCGAAGTCTTCCGTTCTGGCAACGATCGAGTCGCCGAGCCGGAGCTTGACGGTGCTCCACGACGCCAGAACCTCGATCAGGCACCCGGTCATAGGGATCGTCGCTCGGCTCAGGTCGAGGTCCGCGGTGCCCAGCGAGCCGGTGACGACCAGGTGGGCCGGCACTTGCCACGACCCTCCCCGCTTGACCGTCGTCCAGTCGACGTTGATGGTGTCTGCCTTCGGCATCACGTACGCGCCAACCGCACCGGGCGGTGCGAACGGTGGAAACAGCTGGGCGCCTGCCGGCAGGTCCGCGAGAGCGGCGCGCAGGTCCCCCCGGGTCTTGGCGGCGTAGACCGTCTGGGAACGCTCCTCGAACTCCTGCAGGTCGAGGTACCCGCCGCCCACGGCATCGTGCAGAACGGAGATCGCCTGCTCGCGCTCCCGGTCGCCGACGCGGATAGCATCCGGGTTGTCGGGCTGAGTCATCGACGGAATCTTACCGATGCGCAGGCTCGGAACCATAGTGCATGCCGCCTCCGGATTCACTGCCCGGAAGATTCGCGCTCTCAAAGACAAATGAGATGAGCACGGACGCCCGGTGTTGTTGGATCGGCGCATGTCGACCACGCTGCAGCGCGCGACGCCGGATTCATTGGACGACATTGTCGAAGCGGTATCGGGCTGGCAACGCGACCACGGACCGGTCCAGCTTCACCCCGGTGACCTCGGCTGGCACTGGAGACTGGGTGCGCAGGTGGTTGCCGGGGCGGTTTGGGTTTGGCGACGAGACGGCCGTACGGTGGCCGTCGGCCTCGTCGATCACCCGGGGTTGATCCGGCTGGCCATCGCACCGAGCGCCGATGACGACGAACCATTGGCCGAGCAACTGCTGGCGGACCTGTCGGATCCACTGCGCGGTGTGCTACCCGCAGGCGACGGGGCACTCGAGGCCCGATGCGGCATTGCGCTACGAGACCTGTTGCGGCGCAGCGGGTGGAGCAGCGACGAGCCCTGGACCGGGCTGCGCCGTGATCTCCCCGCGGCGGTGGGGGACTGCGACCTCACAGTCCGGGTCGTCGACGCGCGCAACGTCGCGGACCGGGTCGCGGTGCAGCGGGCTGCCTTCTCGAACTCGACGTTCACCCCCGAGCAGTGGCACGCGATGGCGGCGGCCAGGCCGTACCGACGGGCCCGGTGCCTGGTCGGTTACAGCCGAGCCGGCGATGCGGTCGCCACTGTCACCGTATGGTCGGCCGGGAGGGGGCGCCCGGGTCTGCTCGAGCCACTGGGCGTGCATCGCGATCACCGTGGCCATGGCTACGGCCGCGCCATCGCCGTAGCGGCGGCCGCGGCACTGCAAGAGTTGGGATCGTCCTCCGCGGCGGTGTGTACCCCGAGCAGCAACGTCGGCGCCGTGGCGACGTACGTCTCGGCCGGCTTCACAAGGCTCCCGGATGTCACGGACTTCCGCCGCCCGAGCTGAAAGCGCATTCAACGGACTCCGAGTTCAGGCCGAGGCGGGGGGAGTCGATGTCCCATCAAATGCAATACGCAGGGACTAGACTGAAACAAATGTGGCGTGTTCAGCACTGCCGATTGACGCATCACACCGCATTGGTTCGTACTCGCAGTTGACCTCAGGATGGCCCATGACCACGTCTCGCGATCAGCCGGCGTCGACCGGCGACGATGACGAGGAACATGATCTCGGCTCGCACATTGCTCCGACCGGCGGCCGACAGGGGGAGCGGCGCTGGCCGATGGCCACCGCGGTGCTCAGTGTCGGGGTCCTGCAGGAGCTGATACCTGACGACTTCCGCATTCTGCCGAGGTATGCCTATCCGCTCGCGCTGCTGTGTTTCATGGTCGTATTGGTGATCGGCGACCCCGGACGAATCGACCGGCAACGCCGGTGGCTCCGCGTCACGACACTGTTGATGTTCGGCCTGATCACCCTCGTGACGGCGACCGCCGCAGTCCGCCTGGTCGCCGGGATCTTCACCGACGCAGCCTTCACCACCGCCAGCCAATTGCTGGTCATCGGAGGCTGCATATGGCTCACCAATGCGATCGCATTCGCCCTGTGGTACTGGGATCTCGACGCCGGTGGCGCCGCATCCCGGGCTGCTGCGACCCAACCGACGAGGCCGGCCTTCATCTTCCCCGAGATGACGATGCGGGAGTACGTTCACGAATCCTGGTATCCGACTTTTCCTGATTACCTGGTTCTGTCATTCAACACGGCTCTGGCCTTCAGTCCCACCGATGTGTCCGCGGTGCGCGTCTGGGCAAAGCTGATGATGATTGTCGAGTCGATGGTCTCCCTGTCGCTGGCCGCACTCGTGATTGCCCGGGCGATCAACATCCTCTAGTCCCATCGGCAGGGCGTCGCCGCCCACCCGGGCGAGCCGACCGCCGCCGACTACGCAAGGGCGCCGCCTGTGAGAAGCCTCAGCCCTGCAAGCAGTCAGAGACTCCGCCGGAGTAACGGCCCGATGCCGAAATCAGGCGAGGAAGGGGGAGTCCCGGCGAGGAGCTGCTAGGAAACACCGTAACCCTGATTATTAGGCGGGGTAAGTCGGGGTCGGACGCGCCGAGCGGGCGATCCGTCTCGACGCTGACACGGGTGATCTGGTTGTCATCCTTCAACAAGGTGTGAGTCGGCGTTTCGATGCTGGACGACATCACCCCCGCTTTTATCTCCTGGTCCGATGACGGCATCCGCAGAGCATCGAAAAGGGTTTCAACTTGTTGTCGATGTCCCCTGGTTTTGACAAATCCTCCCGGTTTCTGTGGGGCGCAAGAGCAAAATGTCAAGTCCTGCCAACAGGAGCAACCTCGGGCGAATCAGTGCCGCAAAGGCGTGCCCCTCAATGACATCCAGAACGGACAAATCTAATCGTTGGCTGCCGGTTGCAGATATTCTTTGTATAGGTCCAACGGCTCGTGCTCCCATGAACCACGGAGCTGAGGATGGAGAGTTTGCCGGATCCGTTGCTTTGTCTCGGTCTTCGCGGCGTTGCCGCTGGGTAAAACCCGGTCATAAGTCAGCATGAAGCGCATAAGCATGAAACGTAATAGGCCTTTCGATAACTTCGCACCCCGAAACGTTGCCGCGTGTACGACCGGCACCGCCCCGCTGCAATTCGCTTAATGAGAACGGGCTGACCGCCTATCGCTGGCGGGCCTGGTATTTTGGGCCGCACACCCTTGCTGGCCGACGTGTCGTTCTCGCTGACGACCTCGACCACGGTCCACCCCCGGGTCTTCGCCAGCTGACGGCAAGCCTTCTCCTCACGCTGGACGCCGAGCCCTGTCCGGTCTTGTCGAGCGGAACTCGCAGGTACAGGCACGCACGCTTTGGGCGCTCTTCAGGGTGGTGGGCACATGTGCGATATGCCGTTAATCGTGTGGCCACCGACTGGGCCGAGACCTGAACCGTCGAGAATGGTGCGGTCCAGAGTGCTGACGCGGACACCGATGTCGACCAGCGCCTGCCGGATCGTTGGTTGCCTCGTCAGATGCGGCCGGTCTCGTGTGCCCACATGGCGACCTCGACGCGGTTTCGGGCGCCGAGCTTGCGCATGAGGCTGGCGAGGTGGGCTTTGACGGTGCTGGGGGTGATGTAAAGCTCGCCGGCGATCTCATTGTTGGTGCGGCCCTTGGCGACCGGCACGAGAACTTCCTCCTCGCGGGCGGTGAGCGGTTCTATGGGCTGCCTCGGTCGTGAGGTCTGTGAGTGGGCGAACGCTGCGAGCAGCCGGACTGTCACGCTGGGTGCGATCAGTGCGTTTCCGTCGGCGGCGGCGTGGATGGCCTGGGTCAGCAGGGCGGGTCCGGCGTCCTTGAGCAGGAAACCGCGGGCGCCCGCTTTGAGGGCCTCGTGAACATACTCGTCGAGGTCGAAGGTGGTGATGACCACGATCGGCAGGGGGTCGGTGACGTCGGGGCCGGCGAGGCGTCGGGTGGCTTCGATGCCGTCCATCAGCGGCATCCGGATGTCGAACAAGCCGACGTCGGGGCGCAGCTGGAGCGCCAGGCGGACTGCCTCGTGCCCGTCGGCGGCCGCGCCGACCACTTCGATGTCGGGTTGGGCGTCGAGCAGCATCGTCAGCCCGGTGCGCACGATGGGCTGGTCGTCGGCGATGAGGACCCTGATGGTCATCGTGGCGTCCCGGTGCGGGGCAGGACCGCCTCTACCCGCCAGCCCCGCTCGGCGGCGGGGCCTGCGTGGAAGGTGCCTCCGAGCAGTGAGGCGCGTTCCCGCATGCCCACCAGGCCAAAGCCTGCCGAGGCGCGGCCGCCGGCGGGGGAGCCGTCGTCGTCGATGGTCAGCCGTACCTGGTCGGCGTCACCGGTGACGGCGACGATGACCTGGGTGGCGTGACGGGCGTGCCGTCGAGCGTTGGTGACGGATTCCTGAGCCAGCCGGTAGATCGCGGCGCCGACTGCCGGGCTGAGGTCGTCGAACTGGCCCGAGAGCGTCACCTCGACGCAGGGATGCGTCCGGCCATCGGTGGCTAGCTGCTCGACCTCTGCCACGCCGGGCTGCGGCGCGAACTCGGTGTCCTGTGAGGCGCGGAGCACGCCGACGATGGCGCGCAGCTCGGTGAGGGTGCGGGTCGCCGCGTCCTCGATGACAGCCAGGGCCTCGATGGCACGCTCAGGGTGGGAGGCCGCGACGGCACGTCCCGCTTGGGCCTGGATGGCGATGCCCGAGACGTGGTGGGCGACGGTGTCGTGCAGTTCCCGAGCGAGCTGTGCGCGTTCGCGGGCCTTGGCTTGGTCGATGTCGCGGATGCGGATCTTCGCGCGAAAGCGGATCGCCGCGCCCAGCGCGGCCGCGAACAGGAAGAACGCGTATCCAGCAACCGCCTCCGCCAGGGTGGTGGGGTCGGCGGCGCGGATGGTGACGGCCAGCCAGAGCAGGATGACGGCGAGGCCGCATGCCGCTTCCCGACCGGAGCCCCACCGGAACAGGGCGTAGGCCAGGATCAGCACCGCGATGCTGCTGTTCAGCAGGGTGCCTTGCGACCCGGTGAGGATCCTGACGCTGTCGACGATCGTCAACGTGCCGAAGGAGACCGCAACCGCGACCAGCGGGTGCGTGCGTCGCCACAGCAGGGGGCCGACGACCGCGAGCACCGCGATCAGCAGCAACGGGGGCGGCGCCAGGTCCTCGCGAAGCACTACTTCCAGCACCGACCAGCAGATCAGTACCGCGACCAGGGCCCAGTCCCGGGGCCCGCGCTCCGGGGCATTCGCGGGTCGAGGTTCGGCCCACAGCGAGCGGAGTGCACTGGTGGCCATCCGACAAGCCTAGGCAGCCGCGTGCTCGACGTATCCGCCGAAAGTACAAGAGCACAACTGTGCCAACGGCCAGGTCGAATCAGGCTCCGGGGCTGATGCATCGGCCGCAGGCGTCCGTGAAGGTGAAAGCACCCACCCGATCAAGCCCCGATCAAGCACCCGACCAAGCAAGGAGCATTGTGATGAGAACGCGTCAATCCCACACCGCGCCGCAGAATCCGGCGTCCCAGAGCACGCTGGCCGAATTACGCATTCCGGTGCAGGCCAAGCTCGCTGCAGCATGGACCAGCTTGATGTTCTTCGTCATTTACATCGATTACTTCCACCTTTACCAGCCCGGCGCCATCGACCAAATCCGGGGTGGCGGAATCTTTGAGTTCGACATCACCCCGACATTGGTGACGATTTTCCTCGTGGTCATAGGTATCCCGGCCCTGATGGTGATGCTCTCCGTGACGCTGCCCGGCCGAGTGAACCGCACGACCAACCTGGTCGTGGCATCGATCTACATCCCAGTCATGATTTTCAACGCGGCTGGGGCGTCTTGGGACTGGGCCTTCTACTACGGCTTCTCCATCGGACTCGAGGTGCTGATTCTGGCCTTCATCGTGCGTTCCGCCTGGACCTGGCCACGCCGGACCGCATCGCCGGCGACCCCGGCAGCCAGCCTCGACGGCGAGTCACTCCGCGCACCTCAGCAGGCGTGACTGCCCGCCGGTAGCCGAGCGGGCCGCCGGGGTAGGCATCCCGCTCCGGCGCCACGCCCGACCGAAACTGCTATGGGTGAAGGAGCCAGCTGCTGTCAGCCCGTCCGGGTGCCCTCGATCACGGCGGCAGCAATCGAGCGGGCAGTGGCCGTTTGGTGGCCGGGATTTCTCAACCGCATGGCAAGGTCGCCACTGACGATCAGCAGCAGTTTCTCCGTCAGCGCCGGCGAGTTGTCGCCCACCACGGTTTCGGCGAGTTCGAGTAGCCTTTCTCGGAGTGTGTTGGTGTCTCTTGCGACTGCTCGGCCGATTTCCTCGGGCGGATCGGCGTATTCCGCTGCGGACCCAAGAAAAGCGCACCAGCGCGCGCTGTCGGGACGGGACCTGACTTTGTCGAGTGCGTCGAAGACGGCGAGCAGCTTGTCCCGGGGCGTTTCGGCTCGAGCGATTGCCTGGTCCCACACTTCGAGCCAGGCACGGTGCCGCCGCTCCAAGGCGGCGCCGACCAGCTCCTCCTTGCTGGCGTACCCGCGATACAGGGTTGCTGCGGAGACGCCTGCGCGCGCGAGAACGGCATCAATCGGCGTGGCGGCAATTCCGTGCGAGAAGAACAGCTCGTCGGCGGCGTCCAGTAGCTTCGCCTCGGTGCTTGCTCGGATACCCATGTCCGCACCCTAGACTGTCAATGTGAAACGATCGTTTTCGTCGTTCGATATGCCTGCCGTCGGCCTGGTTGCTGCGGGTTCTGGCCTCATTGCGGCGACCTACGGGTTGGTCCGGCTGGCCTATGGGCTGTTCCTACCCGATGTTCAGGCGGAGCTGTCCTTCGCCGCAGCGGCGGCAGGACTGATTTCCTCTGGTGCGTCGGTGATGTACTGCTCGGGTGCGATTGTCGGCTTCTTTGTCGCGTCCAAACGCCCTCGTAGTCTCATCGTGGCTGCCGCGTTGTGCGCAAGCGTCGGCGCAACCGGAATGGCAGCCTCACCCAGCACAGCTGCTTTCGCGTTCTTCGCCATCGTGAGTTCGGCCGGCGCGGGCCTTGCTTCCCCTGGGATGGTGAGCATCGTCCAGCGCAACGTGCCTGCTGGCATCGAAGACCGCAGTCAGGCAATGGTGAACGCCGGCACCGGACCTGGGCTGGTTGCCGCCGGCATTCTCGCGCTCATGCTGTTGCCGAACTGGCGACTGGCTTGGTTCATCGTTGCGGGCTTGACGCTCGCCATCGGTGCCACTGTCCTGGGTCTCGATCGGTACAGGAGCCGAGAGGCTGCGAACGTCACCTCCAACGGGCCTCCGGTGCCGCCCGGTTCGTGGTTCAGGGATCACCGTTCCATCATCCTGGCTACCTTGTTGCTGGGCGCCGGCTCGGCCGCTGTCTGGAATTACGGCAGATTACATTTGACGGACGCAGGCGCCGGCGAAGCCGCGTCGGTGGCGGCCTGGATCGCTCTGGGTGTCGGCGGCACAGCAGTCATCGGCACCGCACGATCGATGAGTGCCCGTCCTCCACGCACGGCCTGGACCATCACGACCCTCACCGTTGCCGCAGCAACCGCCACCCTCGCGCTGGCCCCGGACGCCAATATGGTCGTTCTTGCGGCTTGCGGGGCGTTCGGCTGGGGTTACACCGCTGCAACGGGTGCACTCATCGCCTGGACAGCTCAGATAGACGATGCTCGGGCTCCGGCGGGGACAGCGGTACTGTTCGTCGTTCTGGTCTTCGGTCAGGCGCTAGGGGCTGCCGCCATCGGGGCGCTTGCCTCGTCAAGCGGCTTTGTCTTTGCTTTCCTCACCGCGTCGACGGTAACCCTCGCCGCGGCGGCATTTCCGCTATGGCGGAGAGCACTGATGGAACAGCCCGACGTCCCCGTGGATTGACCCTTCGACGGGTGACGCGCGGGCAGACCGTCCAGAATAATTTGACCTAATTGCTGTGCGGCGCGGAGATCCCGGCCTGCGCCGGTGTGTGTCACCGGCGGTCCCGGGAATGCAGATAGGTGAGAGCGGCCAGCACCCGCCGGTGCTCGGTGTCCGCGGCGGCGATACCCAACTTGCGGAAGATCGCCGTCACATGTTTCTCCACCGCCGCCTGGCTCATCAGCAACGACCTCGAGATCCCCAGGTTCGACAGGCCTTCCGCCATGGCGGCCAGAACGCTCCGCTCGCGCGGCGTCAGCGGATACAGCGCGTCACCCGGTGCGGGACGCCCCAACATCCGGGCGACGACCTCGGGATCGAGCGCGCTTCCACCGCCGGCCACCCGCTCGACGGCATCGAGAAAGGCCGAGACATCACCGACCCGTTCCTTGAGCAGATACCCGACACCCTCCGGACGATCACCGATCAGATCGATGACGAAACTCGGCTCGCAGAACTGAGACAGGATCAGCACACCGGTGCCGGGCAGCTGCCGGCGCACCTGCATGGCAGCGACCAATCCGTCGTCCTCGTGCCGCGGCGGCATGCGCACGTCGAAGATCGCCACGTCCGGCCGGAAGGCCAGTACCTCACGCAACAACTCCTCGGCATCGCCCGATTGCGCCACCACGTCGAGCCCAGCGCCCACCAGGATCCGGACGATCCCTTCCCGCAGCAGCACATCGTCCTCACCGATGCACACCCGCAGCCCCTGCCTGGGCAGTGTCGACGCCATCTGATCAGCCCTGTTCGATCCAACGGCGAGAGTGGTGAGTCGGGTCATTTGAGCGACACCATCCGCGAGGGAGTAGCGCGTACAGGAGGCGCTCAACCATCAGCGCAGGAAAGCCTCCGACAACGCCCATAGACGGTCGGCGGCAGCCGGGTCGAGCGCGTAATGGGCAACGGTCGTGACGAGGACCCGGGGATCCTCGGGTCGCTCTTGGACCGTGATGGCCTCGGTGTTGTCGTTGAAGTAGCGCCCTCCGATTTCGGCCAGAAGTGGTGAGACGGCGGCGAAAACGCTGGTCGATGCACCCTGCTGCACGCTCTTCTGCTGGTTGGCAGGAGTGGCCAGCGTGCCGCTGACATGCCGCTGGAGATTGGTCGCGATGGCGCCTGGATTGACAGCGTTGACGAAGATTCCGTCGCCGGCCCAACGGGCGGTCGCACCGACGGCAAAGAGGATCTCTGCGGTCTTCGACTGCGCATAGGCCGACAGCGGATCGTAGTTGCGGAAGCGGTAGTCGACATCGTCGAACACCACCGGCCCGAACAAATGACCGGACGAACTGAGCATCACCACACGTGCGCCGTCGGCCGCGGCCAACGCCGAGTGCAGCCGGGTCGTGAGATCGAAATGACCGAGATGATTTGTTGAGAACTGCATCTCGTGACCACCGGCGTCCCGCGTGAGCTGCTGGATCAGCATCACCCCGGCGTTGTTGATCAACAGATCCAGTGGTCCGGACCAGGCGTCGGCGAAGGACGCGACCGACCGCCGATCGGTCAGTTCCAGGAACGCCGCGTGAACGTTCGGGTTTCCCGTCGTCCGGGCGATCTCGTCCGCGACCTGCTGCGCGGCCGGCAAACGACGCGCGGCGATGGTGACCTCGGCGCCGCGGCGGGCCAAGGTTCGGGCCGTCTCGACCCCGATACCGGAAGCTGCGCCGGTGACGACGGCCCGCCGCCCGGTCAGGTCGATGCCTTCACTGACGACGTCCGCGGTGTCGTCCCCGGTGAAGGGACTGTTGATCAGCGACCTCATGACTTCCTCCGAATGCGAATCAGGGGCCGTGTGGCGCTGGCCGTGGCTCCATCGTCGGTTCACGCCCACACGTGACGTGACACCCCACCAAGGCAGGGTCCTGCCAGGGCCACGATGCGGCTGAAGAAGGCTATTTTTGCTCGGTGGACAGCACGAACTCGTTCGGTAACTACCTCAAGGCGCGGCGGCGGCTGGTCACTCCGGAGCAAGCGGGAATCCCGCGGGGGAGCCGACGACGGGTCGCGGGGCTGCGACGCGAAGAGGTCGCCCTGCTGGCCACGATCAGCCCCGAGTACTACCTCCGCCTGGAGCAGGGGAGAGACCACAACCCCAGCGCTTCAGTGCTCGATTCGCTGGCCGCGGTGCTGCAACTCGACGCCGAGGCGGCGGCCTACCTGCACCGACTGGCTCGGTCCGCACCCACAGACAGACGCGGCATACAGGCCACCGAGAGCGCTCCTCCCGGAGTCGCGCAGCTCATCGACGAGTTGCCGCTACCGGCGTTCGTGCAGGGTCGGTGGATGGACGTCCTGGCCGCAAACCCGTTGGCCGAAGCGCTTTCGCCCCACTACCGGAAGGGCGTCAACGTCTTGCGCGCCGTCTTCCTCGACCCGGAAGACCGCGTGCTGCATCAGGACTGGGAGCGCGCGACTCGGGAGGCGGTTTCCGGTCTACGCGCGTCGGCGGGAACCGACCTGGACCATCCGCAACTAACGGAACTCGTGGACGAGTTGTCCGCGGCCAGCGACCGCTTTCGCAGCCTGTGGGAGCGCCACGACGTCCGCCAGAAGGTGGGCGGGGTCAGCCTTTTCCTACACCCGCTCGTCGGGCAGCTCGAACTCCGCCACGAGAAGTTCCTGGTGACCGGCCGGGACAACCAGATCCTGGTCATTTATCACGCCGAGCCCGGATCACCCTCGCAGGAGGCACTGCGCCGGTTGGCGTCGGTGAGCGCTGAACCAACGTGACCCGTGCGCAGCAGGTTTAGACGAGGGTCCCCTACGTGTCGGACCAGGAGCGGGCTGCTCAGAGAAATTCCATAGGAAAGGCACAAATAGTCATCGCTGAATACGGGGCGGGCGGCACCTCTCAGGCCGGCGCGTACCGCGCGTAGGTGATGCCATTGGCGAAGCTCCGCGACGCCAGCCGTCGGAGCGCCGGCACCTCCTGGCCCTCAGGAAACAGCCGCCGCCCTCGTCCTTGCACCACTGGGTACGTGAAGAGCCGGTACTGGTCCACCATTCCTGCAATGATCAGGGCGTGGCACAGCGTGATGCTGCCGGTCACCACGATGTCACCGCCGCGCTGGTCTTTGAGGGCCCTCACGCCCTCAACAAGGTCCCCGCTGATGACGGTGCTGTGCTGCCAGTTGGGATCGGTCATCGTTGAGGAGATGACGTACTTTGCGACATGGTTGAGGTGTGCGGTCACGCCGGTCGTGTCGTCCGCCTGCTGAGGCCAGTAACCGCTGGCGTCTCGCGATGATTAACGGTCCCGGGAGGGGTCTGGATTTCGTTGGATACCAGAAGAGAGGAGCGCCGTGACCACCTACACCGCAGATCTGTTCATGAGCCTCGACGGCTTCGGTACTGGGCCCATCGGCTACTGGGGCAAAGGCGGGCCCGAGCTGTCAGCGGAGCGGACGCGGGTCTTCTTCGAGGGTGACGGTGAGACGCTGGTTCTCGGTGCGAACACGTATCGCGCGATGGAACAGTTCGCGGCTCACGCTGCCGACAATCCAGACTTTCGGGCCCTGACCGCCCGCTCGAAGTTGGTCATCTCTCGCACGCTCGAGACGCCGTTGAGATGGGCGAACTCGACGCTCATCGCCGAAGACGCGGTCGCGGCCGTCTTGCGCCTGAAGCGCGAGTCGCACCGCCCGCTGCGCTCGCACGGCAGCATCTCGATGAATCGCGCGCTGCTCGCCGCCGGCCTGGTGGACAGGCTGGAGATCCTGGTGTTTCCCATCATCACCGGCGCGTCGGGTTCAGATCCGGTCCTGGCCGACCTGCCTGACATCGACCTCGAGCTGGTTGAGTCGAGGCTCCTCGACGGACAGATCCAGCAACTGGTCTACGTCCCGACCGTCCTGGCGAAGCCGCTCGGCACTTCCTGAGCTCGGCCGGACGTTGTGGTGGACAGCTGTCAGCGGGCTCTGCGACTGGAGATTGCTGGCGGACAAGGACGTCTCTGACGTCTCAGCGCATTACCGGTGAATTTCGGTTCCCCCCGGGTCTGAACGGTATGGCTTCTCAACGTCTGCTCGCTCACCATCCTGGTCCAGGATGAACCGACACATCCATGTTGTGCCGGCCAGCAACATGCGCAGTGCAGCCTCATCAAGCGAATTCGTTTTCCTCGACTGGAAAGGACAACCGACATGCCCGAACTGATGCTGGACTACATCACTTCTCTTGACGGCTTCGGTGCCGCCGAGGGGTGGCCGGGCCTTTGGGGGATGGGCGGACCGGAGTACCTTTCGTTCCTGCAAGAGGACTCCAAGCTCGAGTACACCCTGTTGATGGGCGCCAACACCTATCGCCTTTTCGCCGGCATGGCCGAGTCGGACGCGGAAGGCTTCGAGGAACTCACTGCGAGACCGAAAGTCGTCTTCTCCCGCACCATGCAGGATTCCCCGCAATGGGCCAATACCACGCTGGTCTCGGACGACGCGGTGGACGCTGTACGCGCCATGAAAAGCCGGGGTGCCACAGCGCTACGCACGATCGGCAGCCCGAGCCTGAGCCGCTCGCTGTTGATAGCGGGTCTGGTCGATCGCTACCGGGTCGTCGTCTTTCCCGTCGTGAACGGCGTGACCGGTCGCGACCGCATCTACGACGGCTGGCCCGACGTTGCGCTCGAGCTCCTCACCACGCGCACCTTCGACGGCTCCCTCCAGCTCTTCGAGTTCGCGCCCACCGTGCTCGACGGGCCGCCCATGCAGGAACAGCCATAGCCCTCGGGTCCCTCACCAAGACGTCCACCTTCGCCGTAGCCGGCAGGTCCGGGCAGACGACGGTGAAACCCTGCCAGGTGATGTTGTCCGACGCCCTGACGTCCCAGCAGGCCGCCGCCTTCGCACCCGAGAGCGTCGAGGTCGTGGACGTCGCGCAGATGCTGCTGGCCGCCGTCCGGCGCGGAACCCCCGGGTGTCCACCACCGGGACGGGGACCAGGTGGCTGCGGCGGAACCGAGCTTTGCAAACCTGTACTGGTGACACCACCATCAATGGCTGGGTCTGGCCAACAGGACCCGTTGGCGCCCTTTCGGAGTGAACTCCGCGCGCACTGCTACCGCATGCTGGGTTCGTTGCAGGATGCCGAGGACGTGCTGCAGGAGGTGAGCGTCCGCGTGTGGCGCGGGCGCGCCGGCTTCGAGGGCCGGAGCTCACTTCGAACGTGGATGCACCGCATCGCGATCAATGCCTGCCTGAACGAGTTGGAGCGCAAGGAGCGGCGCGTTCTGCCGATGGACGTGTTCGGCGCTGCCGGGCCGGACGAGGCGATGCGTGAGCCTGCGGGGGAGTTTCTGTGGATTCAGCCTTACCCGGACGATCCCGAGCTGAGCGCTGTCGGAAAGGAGAGTGTCGAGCTGGCGTTCATTTGCGCTCTCCAGCGGTTGGCTGCAAATCAACGCGCTGCGGTGATCCTCTTCGACGTGCTCGGCTTCTCGGCGGCCGAGATCGCGGTGATGATGGCCACGACCCCGGCGTCGGTGAGGGCCGCATTGCAGCGGGCTCGCAAGGTCCTCGCTGATCGATGTCAGGACGAACCGAGCCAGCAGGTGGCTCTTGCTCGCCTCGGCGAGCAGGGGCAGCGGGAACTGGTCGCCCGCTACACAGCCGCGCTGCGCGCACATGATGTCGAGGGGATGCTCGCGCTGGTGACCGCGGACGCGACCTGGGCGATGCCGCCGCTGATGAATTGGTTCCACGGGCGCGACGCAATAGCGGGATTCCTGGCGGCCGCGCCGTTTCACGTGGACTGGCGGCACTGCGCAGCGATGGCGAACGGCCAGCTGGCGGTCGGCTGTTACGCGTGGAGCAAGAGCGCTGGGGCGCATGTCGCCTACGCGTTGGACGTACTGACCATCCGAGGTGACCAGATCACGGCCATCGTCAGCTTCATCGACGGCTCGCTTCTCCCGGTGCACGGACTCCCGCCGTCGATTCACCGCTGACCGATCAATATGTGGGACGAGTCCGGTCCACCCCGAGATGACCTCCACACCAACGCACGGCACGCGGCAGCTCGTGACAGGCCTCTTCGTCTCCCTCGACGGCATCGTCGAGGCCGATGACGACTGGCAGTTCGCCTACTTCGACGACGAGCTGTTCGCAGGCATCACCGCGGGCTGGGCCAGTGCGGGCGCCGTCCTCATGGGCAGGCGCTCGTTCGCCGGTTACGACCGGCTGCGGCATGATCACCCTGACTCACCCGCGGTCCAGTTCTTGGACTCCGTACCGAAGTACGTGGCGTCGACCACGCTGGCCGAGGTCGGGTGGCCGGGGACGACAGTGCTCAGGGACCAACTCGAGGCAGAGCTCGCTCTCCTGCGCACCGAGCCCGGCAAAGACATACTCGTGCTCGGCAGCCCGACACTCGTGCGTTGGCTGCTGGCTCGCAAGCTGCTGGACGCGTTGACGTTCACCGTGCTCCCGATCATCGTTGGTTCCGGCGCGCGGCTCTTCGAGGACATGCACCTGCCCACCGGGCACCTGGCAATGCGGTTGGACAGGGCGCACCCGCTGGCGAGCGGCGCGCTCGAGCTGCGCTACACCTTCGCCTGATGATCCGGCGCAAGCAGGCGTCGAGAACAAGTCAGCGTCGGGAGACATGATGAATTCGACCGGCAACTTGCACGCTAATCTTTCCAACTCGCCTTCGACAATTCTCGTGCAAGTCCAGGCGACGGCGCACACCACATCAATCTTGCGGTCGGCCGTCTGTGAACAGGCGACAAGATTATGATGCTCTTCCTCGATCTAGGATGTCTTCCCAGGTTCCGTAGGAATGGGGTCATCGTGCACTCATGAAGGGGCTCATTCCGGCGCCGCAATCAACGACGTCCGCTTCGAGCCATCGCCTCCCGCGAGCCGCGGTCCGCTGTCCGCGCCGTGGTCACGACCGCTGTCTTGTTTCTCGCTAAGTACCATGCTGTGATCTCGGGTGCACGTGTCACAGGTACCAGATGCACATTCGGACGACGAACCCGAGCGCTGACCCCAGATCAGATTTGAGGGCCTGAAACGTGGAAATGTTGAGCGGCGAAGCGATCGCCGAAGCGGATCTGACTGACTGTCGCAAGTTGGCGCAGGGTCGGGACGCCACGGGCCGCGTCCCCAATCTGTGGTTCCGGGACGTCGACGAGATGACAAGCGGAGTAAGCGGTTTTACGTCGAGGTCTACGTGCCGGCCGAGGTCGCCGAGCAACAGATGGCCGTTGTCGTCGCCGCGGGCGCAACCGTCGTCGATGACAGCGAAACGCCTGCGCTCACCGTCATCGCCGACCAAGACCGCAACAGAGAAATACTGTGCGTTGCCGAGTCCGCTACGGCACAGTCTGCTTCCTGACGTTCTGCAAAAGCCCCGGAGGTGCGTGTGACGACTCCACATATGATCAAACCCCTCACGCCCGAGACCTTCCCGGCGTGGTTGGCGCTGGCGCAGAAGCACAACGGTGTCTGGGGAGGGTGCTACTGCTCGTACTTCCATGGCGACACCGAGCAGACCGTGAAGAGAGAGTACGACGGGCCGACGTTCAAGGAGCGGCTTGTGAACGAGGGCGTCGCGCACGCCGCACTGGTCTTCGACGGGCAAGATGCGATCGCGTGGTGCGAGTACGGCAGTCCGCTCGAATTGCCGGGCATCTACCACCGCAAGCAATACGACGCCGGCGAGAAGAACCCGGCACCGTGGCGTATCACCTGCTTCTTCGTCGACCGCGACCACCGGCGCTCAGGAGTAGCGCGGGAGGCGTTGGACGGGGCGCTCGAGCTGATCGTGAGGGCCGGCGGGGGCGAGGTGGTCTCTTTCCCGAATGAGCTCCCACCCGGCAAAAGGACGTCGTCATCGTTCCTCCACAACGGCACGAGGGCCATGTTCGAGAAGGCCGGCTTCACCTTCGAGCGTCACATCGGAAAGAGCAAGACCGTCATGCGAAAGACGGTCCCGCCGGCTTGATGCCGACTGCATCGACGGGATTCATCGATGACGGCAAGTCGGGGGAGCGACGCCCAGACGGCGTCGCGGAGGGGCGGTGGTCGCGTGTCCGTGGAGGCAGTTGGGCAGGACCGGGTCGCATCTACGCACACTGCTGCCATGAGCCGAATGCCCGGACACACCGCGGTGAGGCCGATCCAGAACCCGCCTTCTCCTGCCTCACCGGATTCCCTAGCCTGGAGCCATGGACACCATCAGGACTGTTGTCGTCTTTGATGCCGCCGACCTGCACGCCGAGAGTGGCTTCTGGGCGGGGATGCTCGATGGCCACGTCTTCGAGGACGACACGTTCCACAGCGTCATCGACGCGGCAGGAGAATGGCGGGTCGGAGTGCAGCTCGCGCCACTGCATGTTGCCCCGGACTGGCCTGACGGTGCCCCTCAGCAAATGCACCTCGACTTTCACGTCAACGACCCGGCGTCGGCGCACCAGCAAGCGGTGAGGTTGGGCGCCCGCCTCCTGCAAGCCTCGGACCTTCGTCAGCCGCAGGGCCACCAGGTGTACGCAGACCCGGCTGGCCACCCGTTCTGCATCGGCTGGGGGCAGCCGTCGGAGAAGGCGCTGGCTGCGTTCGTCAGGGAACGGCTGGGCTAGCGTCTAGAGCAACGACTCAACGCCCACAACGCTCGCAACTCCTGGCAGGTACCGCTGCTCGGTCGCCCGAGAGCAGAAGTGCATTTGCGCTCGTCGCTTCCGATGCATAATGGTTCACTGGTAACAAGCAATGTTAAGTCCTGCATTATCGTGCGAGATTGCGCGTGCAGTCCGCCTCGGGACGGGGCGGGGCCTGTGATCCTATGCGCGTCCCTCGCCAGGTGTGGGGTCCGTTGAGTCGCCTTCGCTTCGCGACCGAAGGTAGCTGACGGTGGTGCTGATTCCGACCAGCAAGAACATAATCCCGAGGGTCCAACGGAGGACCAACACACCGGAAGTGAATGGGATCATGGCCAACCAGACCAGACCCACCGCGACAAAGATCGGCCCATTCCAGCGAGCGGTCCACCGCTGGAGTGCGGACTTACCCGATGGCACCGTCTGTTGCATGCGTAAGGGTCTCATGTTGAGTACTTGCCCGGTTCACCCCGCGGCAACAATGGTGCAGTTTCGGCACGTGCAGGCTGAGTTGGTGCAAGCTCGCGCTGACTGTTGTTCAAAGGAGTTGCTAGGTCCGTTGATGGTGGACGGCCGCGGTATCCGCGTATGGAACGAGTGGTTCGGTTGCGACCGCGGCGTGCGTGAAGGCGACTTGGTTGCTGTAGCCGAGCTGGGCGGCAACGGTTGGCGGCGGGACTTGCCGAACCAGATCGCGGACTGAGGAGAGGGCGGGTCGTGCATCCGTTGCAATATTGCTCTGTCTACTTGACATAATCTCACTTATCGGCACTCGATCTGTGCTGCGGGCCGGACCCCGGACACCTTGCACCACGCGCCGCTGACATTCATTCACCAGTTCGCGCCGTAGTGATGATCTGCACCACTGACCTGACCACACGTGTTGATCATTGGTTGCGGACCGGTGTCCTGTCGTTGTTGCCCGCGACGCCGGCGCCGTAGCCGGCCGCACCATGAATCAAGTGCTCAGGCGGCATGCGGCATTGGCAGCATGGTCGGGCCGTGCGCTGCGCCCGACCATGCTGCCTCGGCCGGTTTACCGACGGTCGATTCGTCACGTGACGAAATCAGGACCAGGTCTTCGTATGGTCATTGGTTGTTCTTGGTGCGACAACTGTTGCGGCACTTGACGAACGTCAACTCCGAACACCGGCCCGAGTCGCCGGTACCGTACCGGCCCATGCGGTGCCCTGCTCCCGGTCCAAGGCTGTGACGCTCCGGTTCTTCATGAAGAAGACGTACACCACGAGGCTGACTGCGATGACCGCCGTGACGTAGACAATGAACAGATTGGTCTTGCCGGCAGCCGAGGATGCTTGGTAGATGACCGGTGCGGTGCCGCCGAAGATGGAGTTGGCCAGCGCGTAACCCAGACCGACGCCCAGCGCCCTGATGTGCGCAGGAAAAACCTCGGCCTTGACGATGGCGTTGACCGAGGTATAGCCGGTCAGGATGACGTACCCGATCGCGGTCAGCAGGAACGCCATGATCGGCGACGTGGTCTGCGGCAGGAAGCTGATCAGCACCCAGGTGTACAGGACACCGCCCACGCCGAAGAACACCAGCAGCGGTTTGCGGCCCACCCGGTCGCTGATCAGGCCGCCGATCGGCTGGATCACCATGAGCAGGATGAGGCCGAGCAGATTGACCCACGTGGCCGCGGTCGCGCCGTCTTCGCCGAACGCCTTCTTCACGATGGCCGGCGCATTCACGCTGTAGGTGTAGAAAGCGATCGTGCCGCCGGCGGTGACGAGGAAGACCCACACCAGCGGACGCCAATAAGTGGTGAGCAGTGCCTTCATCGATCCGGAGGACGTGTCCTGGCCGGATTTCACGGCTGCCAGGTACTCCGGAGACAACGATTCGTCCATGGTCCGACGGATCCACAGCACGATCAGCGCCCCGATGCCGCCGATGAAGAACCCGATTCGCCAGCCCCAGTCCTTGATGTCGTCCACCGGCATGAAGCTGATCAGAATGAGCAGGGTCAACTGCGCCAGGACATGGCCGCCAACCAACGTGACGTATTGGAAGGACGAGAAGAAGCCGCGACGATTTGCGGTCGCCGCCTCGGACATATAGGTGGCCGACGTGCCGTACTCGCCACCGGTGGCGAAGCCCTGCACGAGGCGGGCGGCAATGAGGATGACCGCCGCCCACGCGCCGATCGACTCCCGTGTCGGCATGACCGCGACGATCAACGAGCAGGCGGACATCAGGGTGATGCTGACCGTGAGCGCCGCCCGTCGGCCGCGCCGGTCGGCGAACCGCCCGAAGAACCACGAACCGATCGGTCGCATGATGAACGTCACGGCGAAGATCCCGTAAACGTAGATTGTCGAGTTCTTGTCCGCCGAATCGAAGAAGGCAGCCTCGAAGTAGACCGCGAACACTGTGTAGATATAGACGTCGTACCACTCGACCAGATTGCCGGCCGCACCCTTGATGGTGTTCAGGATTGCCCGCTGCGTGCTGACAGGTGCCTGCGTGGGCGCCGATCCGTCAGGGTGTGCCTTGGTCATGATGTGCCCTTCATCCCTTTCGCGGCCAAGATTGGCGACGACGCCGGACTCGAACTGACCGGAGCATCAAACCACTGACATGGTTTGTCGCCAATTACTCTGCGGTGGGAATGCGGTCCGCATAACCTTTACCCCATTTTGGGCTTATTTGGCCTTTCTTGCCGATAAGTCCCTTCTGTACTCAACGATCCGGCAGCGCGGCGCGGGTCGATGCCGCAACATCCGAAAACGCGAAACTCGTCGTCATTGGGTGACAGCAACAGGTGTTACGTGGGTGTGGACGCACAGCCAGCGTTGATCGCGGCGGACAAATACGTCTGTCGTCCACTCGTCGGCGTCGAAGGCCGTGCCACCGAAGTGCGCTGTGTTCACCACCCGGCCAAAGACGATCCTCGGCACCTGACGCGCGGAGAGCCGACCGGTCAGCCGACGTACGCCGCCAGGTGCTGCCCGGTGAGAGTGGAGCGGGCGGCCACCAGGTCGGCCGGTGTGCCGGCGAAGACCAACCTGCCGCCGTCGTGACCGGCTCCCGGACCCAAGTCGATGATCCAGTCCGCGTGCGCCATGACCGCCTGGTGATGCTCGATGACGATCACCGACTTGCCCGAGTCGACGAGCCGGTCGAGCAGCCCCAGCAGGTTCTCGACGTCGGCGAGATGCAGGCCGGTGGTCGGCTCGTCCAGCACGTAGACGCTGGAGCCGCCGCTCTTCTCCACCATCCGCGTCGCCAGCTTCAGCCGTTGCCGCTCACCACCGGACAACGTCGTCAGCGGCTGACCGAGACTGAGGTACCCCAAGCCGACGTCCACGAGTCGATCGAGGATGGTGTGCGCGGCCGGCGTCCGCGCCTCCCCCGCTCCGAAGAACTTCTCGGCGTCGGTCACCGACATGGCCAGCACGTCACTGATGTTCTTGCCGCCGAGGTGGTACTCCAGCACCGAGGCCTGGAACCGCTTGCCCTCGCACTCCTCGCACATGGTGGCAACGCCCGCCATCATCGCCAGGTCGGTGTAGATGACACCGGCGCCGTTACAGGTCGGGCAGGCGCCCTCGGAGTTGGCGCTGAACAGCGCCGGCTTGACGCCGTTGGCCTTGGCGAACGCCTTCCGGATCGGTTCCAGGAGCCCGGTGTAGGTGGCCGGGTTGCTGCGTCGTGATCCTTTGATCGCCGCCTGGTCGACCGTGACCACCCCCTCCCGGCCGGACACCGAGCCCTGGATCAGCGAGCTCTTCCCCGAGCCGGCCACGCCGGTCAGCACGACGAGCACGCCCAGCGGGATGTCGACATCGAGGTCGCGGAGATTGTGGTTGCTCGCGCCGCGCACCTCCATGGCGCCCGACGGCGTCCGCACGGACGGCTTGACGCGAGCGCGGTAGTCCAGGTGCCGGCCGGTCAGTGTGTCGCTGGCCCGCAGTCCCTCCACGGTGCCCTCGAAGACGACCTCGCCGCCGGCGGTTCCGGCGCCCGGGCCGAGGTCGACGACGTGGTCGGCGATGGCGATGGCCTCGGGCTTGTGTTCCACCACCAGCACCGTGTTGCCCTTGTCACGCAACTGCAGCAGCAGGTCGTTCATCCGTTGGATGTCGTGCGGGTGCAGGCCGATCGTGGGCTCGTCGAACACGTACGTGACGTCGGTCAGCGACGAGCCGAGGTGGCGGATCATCTTGATCCGCTGGGCTTCCCCGCCCGACAGCGTCCCGGACGGCCGGTCGAGAGAGAGGTAGCCCAACCCGATCTCGACGAACGAGTCGAGCGTCTGCAGCAGGTTCTCGAGCAGCGGTGCCACCGAGCGGTCCTTGACACCGCGCACCCATTCGGCGAGATCGCTGATCTGCATCATGCACGCGTCGGCGATGCTGATGCCTTTGATCTTGGAGGACCTGGCCGCCTCGGACAGCCTGGTGCCGTCACAGTCGGGGCAGACGGTGAACGTCACCACGCGCTCGACGAAGGCCCGGATGTGCGGCTGCATCGCCTCGATATCCTTGGACAGGAAGGACTTCTGGATCTTCGGGATCAATCCCTCGTAGGTCAGGTTGATGCCGTCGACCTTGATCTTGGTCGGTTCCTTGTACAGCAGGTCGTTGAGTTCGCGTTTGGTGAACTTGCGGATCGGCTTGTCCGGATCGAGGAAGCCGGAACCGCTGAAGATGCGGCCGTACCACCCGTCGACGCTGTAGCCGGGGATGGTGAGCGCCCCCTCGAGCAGCGACTTGCTGTCGTCGTAGAGCTGGGTCAGATCGAAATCGGTGACCGAGCCGCGGCCCTCGCAGCGAGGGCACATGCCGCCGAGCACGCTGAAGCTGCGCCGCTCCTTCGTCGTGTTGCCGCCGCGCTCGAAGGTGACCGCGCCCGACCCGCTGATCGACGCGACATTGAACGAGAACGCTTGCGACGAACCGATGTGCGGCCTGCCGAGCCGGCTGAACAGGATGCGCAGCATCGCATTGGCGTCGGTGGCGGTGCCGACGGTGGAGCGGACGTTGGCGCCCATCCGTTCCTGATCGACGATGATCGCGGTCGTCAACCCGTCCATGACGTCGACGTCCGGCCGGGCCAACGTCGGCATGAAGCCCTGCACGAATGCGCTGTAGGTCTCGTTGATCATCCGCTGGGACTCGGCGGCGATCGTGCCGAACACCAGGGAGCTCTTGCCCGAGCCGGAGACACCGGTGAAGACCGTCAACCGGCGCTTCGGGAGGTCGATGCTGATGTCCTTGAGATTGTTCTCCCGCGCACCGTGCACCCGGATCAGATCGTGGCTGTCGGCAACATGTCGCGCAGGCGTCTGCGCGTCCGATCTGGTCGCGATGCTCAACGTGTCTCCATCCGTGTGGCGCGGTTTCGCGCACTCGTTCCGCTGTCTATCAGATCGACGGCGCAGGCCCGCTGAAATATCCGGTCGCACCGACGGATCATCGCCGAGGTCAGAGCCACCGCCCGTCCCGCATCAGCTCCCGGTGGGGCAGCTCGTCGACCTCCCGCCAGGCCTGGATGCGTCGCGGGGTGACCCGGAACCAACGGTAGGCGGTCGTCAGGGTGCGTGGGTCGAACCCGGTGCGCGCAGCGAATCGATCCCCCCGTTCGCGATCCAACCCGTCCATTTCCAGGACCTCGACGTCGCCCTCGATCATGCAGACGTCGCGGGTGGGGCCCAAGCCCAGTCGAACCTGCGGGCCGGCGGCCAGGTTTCGACCGGTCGGGCTGCTCGCCGGGGTGGCAAGCAGGACCGTCTCGCCGTCCCAATCGAAGGACAACGGCACCAGGTACGGCACGCCATCGCGGGAAGCGGTGGCGACCCACAGGTCGATGTCGTGGGTCAACCGGTGTTCGCTGTCGAGGCGACGCTGCGCGCGCGTGCGCGGTGCGGCGCCGCTCAGCGCAGTTCCTGGATTCGGAGCATGTTGCCCGACGGGTCGCGGAACGCGCAGTCCCGGACGCCATACGGCTGGTCGGTCGGCTCCTGGATGACCTCGGCCCCGGTTGCCTCCAGCTTCGCGAAGGTGTCGTCGAGGTCGGTGGTGGCCAGGTTGATCGCGAAGTAGCTGCCCTTGGCGATCAGCTCCTGGATGGTGCGCCGCTCCTCGTCGGTCAGCCCGGGGGTGGCCTCCGGCGGGAACAGCACGACGCCGGTGTCCGGTTGTTTGGGCGGTCCCACGGTGATCCAGCGCATCCCCTGATATCCGACGTCCATCCGGACCTCGAAGCCGAGGGCGTCGCGGTAGAAGGCCACGGCGGCGTCCGGGTCGGTCTGCGGGAGGTAGCTCTGGTGAATGGTGATGTCCATGGCGCTCACGCTAGGTGCGGCTCGGTGCCCACCGCTTCTCGAATCCTGACCGGTCTGGTGACCTGTTTCGCGACGCACGACGGCATCCCCGCCGTCGCCTGCTGCGCCTCCCGGCGGTAGACGCTGGGCGGCATGCCGACGAGTTCGGAGAAGCGGATGCTGAAGGTGCCGAGCGATGAGCAGCCGACCGCGAAACACACTTCCGTCACGCTCATGTCGCCGCACCGCAGCAGGGCCATGGCACGCTCGATGCGCCGGGTCATCAGGTACGAATACGGGGACTCGCCGAACGCGAGTTTGAATTCCCGGCTCAGGTGCCCGGCCGACATGCTCGCGCCACGGGCCAGCGCCTCCACGTTGAGCGGCTGCGCGTACTCACGATCGATCCGGTCACGAACGCGGCGCAGCAACGCGAGGTCGCGCAGCCGCTGCGCGTCGATCGGTCTGCTCGTCACGTTTCAGATCGTGCCACGACCGGCGGGACCTTGGTCCCGCCGCACCGTGCCCAACCCCCCTGGCAGGGGTAGGCGAAGTGCACTATGCCTGAGTTGACCCCTCTGCCAGGGGCTCCACCTTGGGAGATGCGATATGACTTCCCCGGCAACCACTTCCCCGACGCCACCCTTCCCCACGACACGTTCCCCGGTCCGCCTGCAGGGCCGCCTCGACGAACCATTGAGCCGAGGACTGTGGCTGGTCAAATGGCTCTTACTGATCCCGCACCTGATCGTCCTCGCCTTGCTGTGGGTGGCGTTCTGGGTGCTCACCGTCATCGCGTTCTTCGCGATCCTCTTCACCGGCCGGTACCCGCGGCCGCTGTTCGACTTCAACGTCGGTGTGCTCCGATGGACCTGGCGGGTGGCGTACTACGGGTACGGAGCGCTCGGGACGGACCGGTACCCGCCCTTCAGTCTCGAGGAACATCCGGAGTATCCGGCCACCCTCGATGTGACCTACCCACAGCATCTGACCAACGGACTCGTGCTCGTGAAGTGGCTCCTGGCGTTGCCGCAGCTGATCATCGTGACCGTTTTCATCGGCGGCAGCACGTATCTCGCTGCCCAGGCAGGTCAATGGCTGTACTCGGCGGGCGGTGGCCTGGTCAGCATCCTGGTCTGCTTTGCGGCCATCGCGTTGCTGTTCACCGGCCGGTACCCGCGCGGGCTGTTCGATTTCATCCTCGGTCTGGACCGCTGGGTCCTCCGGGTCGGGGCGTACGTCCTGCTCATGACCGATGAGTACCCGCCGTTCCGGCTGGACGCGGGCGGCGAGGATCCCACCGGTTTCGGCACCTCTGACGGGCTGACGGCGACCATGCCAGCGCCGGCAGGTCCGCCGGCACAGAGCCTGTGGACCGGCGAGTTTCCCCCACCGCCCCCGCCGCGGGCGCAGGCACGCCGGTGGTCGGCAGGCAGCGTCGCAGCAATTCTCATCGGTTCCCTGCTTGTGCTCGGCGGTCTGGGATCCGCGGCCGGCGGCACCGCGATCTTCGTGGCGGCCGCTGCCACCCGGGCCGACGACGGCAGCTACACCACGCCCACCGAGCAGTTCAGCGGATCCGGCTATGCCATCGAGTTCGGCGCCGCCGAGCTGAACTGGACGCAGGCCGGCTGGGCGGCCAACGCGGATTGGCTCGGCCAGGTCCGGGCGACGGCGGAAAATGCTTCCTCGGACGTGCCGGTCTTCGTCGGGATCGCCCGTACGGCCGACGTCTCCAGGTACCTCGGCGGGGTGCAGACCGACCGGGTGACGGATTTCAGCCTGTTCCCGTTCACGGCGAAGTACTCTTCGCACGCGGGCTCGGCTCCGGCTGAGCTGCCGATGGACCAGACCTTCTGGGCGGCGCAGGCGTCCGGGTTGGGTGCGAAGACGCTGACCTGGGATCCGCAGCCGGGTCGCTGGATGCTCGTGGTGATGAACGCCGACGCCATCCCCGGAGTCACGGTGGACCTGAGCGTCGGCGCGGACCTTCCGGTGCTCATCCCGATGGCGTGGGCACTGGTCGTCGGCGGCGGTGTGCTGTTGATCGTCGGCACGGTGCTGATCGTGGTCGGTTCGGTCAGCGGTCGGCGACGCAACACTCCCCCGCCGATGGTGCCGGACGCTGTGGACCGCCCCCTGGTGCACAGCTGACGTTCAACCGGACACGGTGACCGGTACGCCGAGGAATCGGCCGTACCGGTCGACCGCGTCGGCGAACCGGGCGAGCACTCGTGCCGACAGCGGCTCCAGCGAAGACGGCGTCACGGTCACACCGGCCGCGGTCTTGCGGCGTCGCCAGGTGCCGACGACCCGACCGTCCGACACGATCGTGGACAGGAACATCCCGTTGTTGCCGGGAACGATGGCGCCCGCATACGCCTCGGGCAGGTTGGCCGACCGGTCCCGATAGCCGAGCAGCAATTCGTCGAAGCCGGGCAGTGCCGCGACCGACCCGGCGGGCCGTTCCTCGAGTCCTGGCGCCATCCAGTAGGTCACCCCATCGATCACCAACTCTTCGAGCGGTACCTCTGTCGCGGCCAGCCCGGCCCTCGCGTCCTTGACGGGAAGCTTTGTCCACCAGCAGAAGTCGGCGATCGTCGCGGGACCATGTCCGGCGAGATACCGACCGACGAACTCCCCCAGCGCCTCGTCGCCGTGTAATCGGCGCGGCCGGGGCACCCACTCGTCGAGCAGCACAAAGAGCTGCTCGGCACCGCGCATCGGACCCTGGCAGAGCAGTCGCTTCTGGTGCAGTGCGCCCAACAGATGAATGCCGCGCTGGCCGGCCGTGCTGACACCCGCTTCCTCGAACGCGGTCAGGATGTCGGCACGGCCGGCCGAACCGCCACCCGCCAGCAGGGAAGCCGCAACGTCGGCCGCGGCTCCAATCGCCGCTTCGTCGATGCCCAACTCGCGGTGCCGGGAGGTCAACGCACGGAGCGTCCTGGGTGCGGTCAACTCGAGCATCCAGCCGATGTCGTCCGCCGGAACCAGGTGCAGCGTCCCGCGCATCGGCCAGGAACGGATGATCTCGCCGCGACCGAGAGCGTCGTCCACGTCCGCCAGGGTCGAACCGGGCGTGCGCAGACCGACCGACCACTTCGCTCCGGGGAGGTCCTGCGCCTGCAGGGCGAGCATCCAGCGGACCACCTCTGCCGGGCCGGACAACCCGGAACCGCCGATTCGTTGGGCGGTGAGCCGCAGCCGGCGCAACCGGCGGGCGTCCTTCGCGGCGAGGGTCACCGGTGCATCGTTGCGCACCGCCCCGACAGCGCACCCACAAGCACCCCAAGAAACCAAGAAGGCCGCCCGACGCGGGAGGCATCGGGCGACCATGGCGGACGATCCCCGGACAGTGCGCCTCTCGGCACGTGGTCGCTCTTGGCGACTAAAGGGGTGGAGCCCGGGGCATGTACCGGGGACCGTCAGTCTGTACAACCGGCGGTGGCGCAGGCATCTTCCGTGTACTCAGGTGACGTGCGCCACATCGTGCATCCGAGGGGGCGGAGCCCGGGCGCGGCTACGGCACGCCCGGCGACATCGGTGTTGCCTCCGCACCGACCGGCCGCCGGAGCAGCGCCGGGAGCAGCGCCGCGCCCGGTGGCTGCACCTGGCCGGCCAGCCGGTCGTCGGGGTTGTAGAGCGCACACACCTTGAGCGACAGGCAGCCGCAGCCGATGCAGGAGTCGAGCCGGTCGCGCAACGCCTCGATCGCAGCGATCCGCTCGTTCAGCCGATCCCGCCAGTCCTTGGAGATGCGCCGCCAATCGGAGGTTGTCGGGGCACGGTCGACGGGCAGGTGGGCAAGCTCGGCCCTGATCTCGTCGAGAGTGAGGCCGACGTTGCGGGCCGCCCTGATGAAGGCCAACCGCCGCAACACGATTCGTTCGTAACGCCGCTGGTTGCCGGAAGTGCGTGCGGCAACGATCAGCTGCTCGCGCTCGTAGTACCGCAGCGCCGACGGCGCGAAACCGCTGCGCGCAGCCACGTCCGCAACGGTGAGCATCGTCTTCGGCGGCATGCCGGCAAAGCTAGCTTGACTTCAAGTTGACTTCAACTTTCAGGATGGACACGGACAACGGTGTGAACTCCATCGACGAAAGGCATTCCATGCCAAGCGCAGTCATCACCGGCGGATCGGCCGGACTCGGCAAGGCACTCGCGGCTGTACTGGCCGAGAGAGGTTGGGACCTCATCATCACCGGCCGCAGGGCGGACCGGCTCGCCGCCGTCGCGCGGGAGCTGTCCGGCGGCGACCTGTCCGGCACAGACCTGTCCGGCACAGACCTGTCCGGCGCGGGTCGGGTCACGGCGGTGGCCGGCGACGTCGCGGACGCGGCCCACCGGCGCGACGTGGCTGCCGCCGCTGCGACCCGCGGGTCGCTCGACCTTCTGGTGAACAACGCCAGTATCCTCGGCCCGACGCCGCTGCTGCCGGTCACCGGCCTCTCCCCCGCTGCCATCGACGAGGTCTTCGCGGTCAACGTCACCGGCCCTGTGGCGCTGAGCACCGCGTTGCTGCCGTTGCTGCGCACGGCGAACGGCGCGGTGCTCAACATCTCCTCGGACGCGGCCGTCGAGCACTACCCGCGGTGGGGCGCGTACGGGGCGAGCAAGGCAGCGCTCGATCACCTGACCCTCACCCTGGCCGTGGAGAATCCCGAGACCAGCTGGTACGCCGTCGATCCCGGGGACATGCGCACCGACCTGCAGCAGGCGGCATTCCGCGGCGAGGACATCAGCGACCGGACCGACCCCGCCGACGTGGTGACCGCGCTGCTCGCATTGCTCGACCGGCGACCACCGAGCGGGAGGTATCGCGCGGCGGACTTCATGCGGGCAAACCCGGATGACCCGTCCCGGATCGATTCGGCCCCGTCCGTTGCGGCGGCCGGCCGGTGAGCACGGCCCTGGCGACCCCGTCCACCGTCTTCCCCCAGGCAACGGACCGGACCGCAACGGCACCGCCCGAACACCGCGGCCTGGGACGGGACGGCGTCAGACTCCTGGTCGCCACCGACAACGCCATCGAGCACACCGTTTTCAGCGCACTGCGGGACCACCTCCGCCCCGGTGACGTGGTGGTCATCAACAACTCCGCGACGCTGCCGGCGCAACTCGACGGCACCCGGCGCGGCGGCCGGCCGGTGATCGTGCATCTGGCGACGGACCTGCGTGACGGCCGCTGGATCGTCGAGTTGCGCGGCGCCCCCGATGCCTCGACCCAGGTGCTGGACGCCGACCGGGGCGAGCTGGTCCGGCTGCCCGGCGGTGCCACGCTGCGCCTCCTCGCGCCACACAGCGGTCAGCGCTCGAGTCCCACCGGCGTCGGCAATCGGCTCTGGCGCGCCCGGATCACCGGCACCGGACCCGTCCTGCCGTACCTGCACCGCTGGGGTCGCCCGATCGCCTACGGCTATCTGCGGCAGCGGTTCCCGCTCGCCGACTACCAGACGGTCTTCGCGTCCGAACCCGGCAGTGCGGAGATGCCCAGCGCGGCAAGGCCGTTCACCGCCGACCTGGTGACCGGGCTGATCGCTGCCGGCATCTCGCTGCTGCCCATCACCCTGCACACCGGCGTGTCCTCGCAGGACGCCGGCGAAGCGCCGCAGTCGGAATGGTTCCGGGTACCGGCCTCGACGGCGTGGGCGGTCACCACCGCCCGCCGTGCGGGCGGCCGGGTGATCGCCGTCGGCACCACGGTGACCCGGGCGCTGGAAAGCGCCACGGCCGATGACGGGACGATCGCGGCGGCAGCGGGATGGACGAATCTCGTGATCGAGCCGCGGCGGGGGGTCAGGATCGTCGACGGTCTGATCACCGGGTGGCACGATCCGGAGGCGTCCCATCTGTTGCTGGTCGAGGCGGTCGCCGGGACCGAACTGACCCAACGCGCCTATGACGCGGCCGTCGCGGAGCACTACCTGTGGCACGAGTTCGGTGACGCCGGACTGCTTCTCCGTGATGCGGGTGGCCGGCGAGCGACCTGAGAAGAACCTGGCGGCGCCCGACATCGGCCGCGGTGTCGGGGGTGGCTGATAGATTCCGGCGATCCGGTCAACCCGGGGATCAGCCTGCTGAGCGGTAGGTGAACATGTCGGACCCGATCATCGGCTGGATGCGTCGGCACGACCCGGATTGGTACGCGCTGCGCAAGGCGGTCAAGGTCGCGGTCGTCGTCACCATCGGGGTCGCTATCGGCAGCTACCTGGGCAACGGCCAGTTGACCTTGTTCGCCAGCTTCGGCGGAGTCGCGCTGCTGTTGTTCGCGGATTTCCCCGGCGGCCGCTCCGCCCGGCTCGGCGCCTACATCGGGCTGGTGCTCGTCGGCGCCGTGTTGATCTGCCTGGGCACCCTCGCATCGAACACGCCATGGCTGGCGGTGGTGGGCATGGCGGTCGCCGGTTTCGTCATCCTGTTCGCCGGCGTGCTCAGCGCTGCGGCCGCCGGGGCCACGCGGGCGGCGCTGCTCACCTTCATCCTCCCGGTCACCGTGCCGGGGACCGCGACGGACATGGTGTTCCGGCTCGGCGGCTGGTTCCTCGCCGCCGCCATGGCCGTTCCCGTTGCCATCCTGGTGTGGCCACCGGCGGACCACCAGAAGCTCCGCCGCCGCGGCGCGGAAGCCTGCGCCGCGTTGGCCGCACAGTTGACGGCTCGGGTGAACGGCGACACCGACGCGCCGGGGGCGGATACAGGTGCGCAGCAGGCGATCATCGCGTTGCGCCGCCAGTTCCGGAGCACCACCTGCCGGCCGGTCGGCCTGACCTCCGGCAGCCGGGTGCTCATGCAGCTCACCGACCGCCTGGAGTGGTTGCACTCGGTGGCGCTGCGGATTCCCGCCGGCTCGCGGCGCCACTGGCCCAGCCACACCGTGGAGCTGGTCGGGTCGTGCGCCGCGGTCCTCACCGCCAGCGGGCAGGTACAGGCGGCGGCGGACAGCCGTCCGAGTCCTCAGGCCAGACAGGTGCTGGCGGGCGCAATCCGGGAACTGGAACAGCACCGGGCGCGGGTCAGCGTGTTCCTCGAGGTCGTCGCAGACGGCGCCCGGCAGGGATCTCCGGCCGGCTCGGACCCCGCGGCGGTGCCGGCGGGCGCCGACGACACGTCGCTGCGACCGGCGGTTGCCCACGAACTGGCCTACACGACGCTGCTGGCGGGGTCGACCGTCGCCGTCTCTGCGGCGGCCGACGCACGACCGTTGCTGGACCGGCTGCTCGGCCGGCGGCTCCCCGGCACCCTCGACGGCCCGGTTGCCGCGGCCCACCGAATCGCGGCGGGTCACATCACCCGGCGATCGGTGTGGTTCCAGAACAGCCTGCGCGGTGCGCTGGGGCTGGCGTTCGCGGTCTTCCTGGCTGAGATCACCCAGATCCAGCACGGATTCTGGGTGGTGCTCGGCGCGATGTCCGTGCTGCGCACGACCGCGCTGACCACCGGCTCCACGGCGCTGCGGGCCCTGGTCGGCACGCTCGCCGGATTCGTCGTCGGCGCCGTCATCATGCTGGCGGTCGGCACCACGCCCTGGCACCTGTGGGTGCTGCTGCCGGTGTCCGTGTTGATCGCGGGTTACCTGCCCGAAGCCGTCTCGTTCATCGCCGGGCAGGCAGCGTTCACCGTGATGGTGGTGGTGCTGTTCAACATCATCGAGCCGGTCGGCTGGTCGGTCGGACTGGTCCGTATCGAGGACGTCGCCCTCGGCTGCCTGGCCGGCACGGTGTCCGGCATCCTGCTCTGGCCGCGGGGGGCCGCCGCGCAGATCCGGGCCGCGCTGTGCGACCACTACCGACGGTCGGCCGATGCGCTCGAGGCAGCCGTCGACCGGCTGACCGGGCGGGCCGGCGGGGATTCCGCCGTGCTTGGCCGAACGATTGCCGATGCCAGGTCGGCGAGTCTGCGACTGGACGATGTGCTCCGCGAGTACCTGTTCGAGCGAGGCACCAAGTCGGTGCCCGTCGCCGAGCTCACCGCACTGACCAACGGGGCGGTCCGGGTCCGGCTCGCCGCCGAAGCGGTGGCCGGGATGACGGACCCACTTCCGTCGGTGCCGCTGACGTTTCCGTCCGTCACGGCCGCTGGCCCGTCGGACGACCCGCCGGCGGCCGGGGACGAACGCGACGGGGCGATCCCGGCCCACTCCCCCGCCGCCGGCACCCTGCAGAACGCAGGCGCCGACATTGCCGTGTCGGCGACGGAGGCGGCCGGCTGGTACCGCGGCCTCGCCGACGTGTTGAGCCGTACCGCCGATGCGCTGCCGGCGGATACCGACGCAACCGTCGAACAGCAGTACCTGCGGGCCCTGCGCCGGGACGCGGCGGCCCTCGGGCGTCCGGCCGTTGCCGCGCGGGCCAGAACACTCTGGGCGGCGGCGCTGTTCGTGGACGACGTCGCGCGCCTTGAGGAACGCCTGCGGGCGGACGTCGAGACCATCAACGCCCCGCCCACCCCGGGAACGGTGCCTGCCGAGATCGCCGAGCCCGCCCCTGCCGACCGGCGGAGCCCGGTCGGCTCGACACCATGACAGCGCCGGCCGAATCTGCGGCGGAGCGACGGTCCACCGCCCGGCGCGGCCCGCCGGCGGTCTTCATCGCCGTCGCCGTGCTGGTTCTGTTGTTGCTGCACGGTGTTCCGTGGTGGCGGCTGGTGATCGCCCCCGACTGGCCGTTGCCGGTCACCCTCGCCGGTTCCGCGCTCGCCGTGGTTGCGCTGATCGCCTTCCCGGTCGCGATGGTGGCCGGGCACGGTCGGCGTCACCGCGACGGTCTCGCCGCGGCGGGTGACGGCTGGCTCGGCATCGTCTGGCAGCTCTTCAGCTGGACGGTCATCGGCGAACTGGTCGGCTTGGTCCTGTGGGTCGCCGGAGTCGGGGCACCGGGACGTCAGCGCGCCGTCGCTCTGGGCGTACTCGCGGTGGTCACCCTGCTCAGCTGCTGGGGATTCCGGCAGGCGATGAAGGTGCCACGGATCCGGCGGACCGAGGTGGTCCTCGACCGGCTCGGTGCAGGGTTGGACGGACTGACCGTCGCGGTGATCGCCGACACCCACTACGGCCCGATCGATCGGTCCCGCTGGTCCGCGCGACTGGTCGCGGCGGTCAACGACCTGCGGGCGGATGTCGTCGTGCATGCCGGCGACCTGGCCGACGGCTCGGTCGACCGGCGTCGTGCGCAGGTGGCCCCGCTGGCCGGGGTGGTCCCGGTCCTCGAGCGGGTGTACATCACCGGCAACCACGAATACTTCTCCGGCGCGGCGGAGTGGGTGCAGCACATGGCGGACCTCGGCTGGACAGTGCTGCACAACCGCCACGTGACGGTCGAGCGGGGCGGTGACCAACTGGCGATCGCCGGGATCGACGACCTCACCGCCGGGGGCTCGGGAGTGGCCGGACATCGGCCGGACCTGCCGGCCGCACTGCGCGACATCCCCCCGGGCGTCCCCGTGCTGCTGATCGCCCACCAGCCCAAGCAGGTCCGTCAGGCGATCGAGGCGGGCGTCGACCTGCAGGTGTCCGGGCACACCCACGGCGGTCAGATCTGGCCGTTCCAGCTCATCGTGCGTGCAGAACAAGGTGTGCTGCAGGGTGTTTCGCGGCACGGACCACGCACCCAGCTGTACGTCAGCAGAGGTGCCGGGTTCTGGGGGCCACCGTTCCGGGTGTTCGCGCCCAGCGAGATCAGCCTGCTGACCCTGCGTGCCGGTGCGGTCGGCAGATGAGCCTGCGACGGGTGCCGGCGGAGGTTCCCACCCCTACCGATCCGGGGGTTATCCCTACTCCGCTGCGTGCCGGCCGCGGCCAAGATGAAGGCATGACCGAGACCCTCAGTGCCCAACCACCACCCGCGTCCCGGTGGGCGTTGCTGGGTATTGCCTTCGCATTGCTCGGTCTGCGCATCGCCGGGTTCGTTCTCTTCGGCGTGCTGATCGCGTCCATCGCGCTGATGATCATCTGGATCGGCATCCCGCTCCTTCTCGCCTGCCTGGCCTTCCTCCGGGCCTTCGCACGAGTGCACCGCAGGCTGGCGGGCCAGGTGCTGGGGGTCGAGATCGCCGACCCGCCCGGGCCATCGGGCCGGCTGGGCCTCTTGGACGCCCTGCGGTTCCGGCTCGGCGACCGGAACACCTGGCGGGAACTCGCGTGGCTGCTCGAGGTGCAGAGCATCGGGTTCGCGCTCCAACTGGCTGCGCTCATCGCGTTCCCGTTCCTGCCGCTGGGCTGGTGGGGATCACCACTGCTGCTGCGCACCGACGCTGCCACCACCCGCATGCTGGTCGGCCCGCAGGACGGCCGGCTCCAGGAACGGATCGGCGAGCTCGAGTCCTCCCGGGCCAGCACGGTCGACCACTCCGCTGCCGAACTGCGCCGGATCGAACGGGACCTGCACGACGGTGCGCAAGCCCAGCTCGTCGCGCTGGGCATGAACCTCGGACTGGCACAGGAACTGGTCGAGAAGGATCCGGCGGCCGCGACGGCACTGATCGCCGAGGCCCGCGCCTCCTCCACCACCGCGCTGTCGGAACTGCGGTCCCTGGTGCGCGGCATCCACCCGCCGGTTCTCGCCGACCGCGGTCTGACCGGCGGGATCGCGGCGCTGGCCCTGGCCCATCCCCGAGCTGTGGAGGTCGATGCCGACATCGACGGCCGGCCTTCCGCACCGGTCGAATCCGCGGTTTACTTCGCTGTTGCGGAGGCGCTGACCAACTCGGCGAAGCACGCCGCCGCGCAGAACTCCTGGGTGTGGCTACGGCACGACGGGGCGGTGCTGACGGTGATGGTCGGTGACGACGGCGTCGGCGGCGCGGAGTTGAGCCCGGAGGGTGGTTTGATCGGCATCGAACGCAGGCTCGCGGCCTTCGACGGAACGCTCTCGCTGGCCAGCCCGCTGGGCGGGCCGACCATCGTCACGATGAAGGTGCCGTGCACGCTGAAGGCGGCCGCGCCGGCCTGACACCGGTTCCGGACAGCAGGGAAAGGTCACCGACGTGCGAGTGGTTCTGGCCGAGGATCTCGCGCTGCTCCGGGACGGCATGATCCGGCTGCTCACCGCCTATGACTTCGACGTGGTGGAGGCGGTGGACAACGGCCCGTCGCTGTTGCGGGCGTTGACCCTGCACCGGCCGGATGTCGCCGTCGTCGACGTCCGGTTGCCACCGACGTTCACCGACGAGGGATTGCGGGCCGCGCTGGCAGCGCGTGCGGAGATCCCCGGGCTCCCGGTGCTGGTGGTCAGCCAGTACGTCGAGCAGCTGTACGCACGCGAACTTCTCTCGCAGGGCACCGGCGGCGTCGGCTACCTGCTCAAGGACCGGATCTCGGACGTGACGCAGTTCGTCGACGCCATCCGGCGGGTGGCTGCCGGCGGCACAGCGATGGACCCGGAGGTGATCAGCCAGCTGCTCTCCCGTCACCAGGACAGCTCGCCGGTGGCCTTGCTGACCCCCCGCGAACGTGAGGTGCTCTCGCACATGGCCGAGGGCCGTTCGAACGCGGCGATCGCCGCCAAGATGTTCGTCACGGAGAAGGCGGTGGGGAAACACACCGCATCGATCTTCGGCAAGCTCGGCCTCGAGCAGAGCGAAGACGACAACCGCCGGGTGCTGGCCGTGTTGACCTACCTGGAGAGCAGCCCGCGGGGCTGACACCGCACGGCCGGCGACGGTCCGGTGGGCGAGCGAACAACTTGGTGCACGGCCGGATGGAGTGACTGGACGCCGAGTCGCCTCGGGGCGACTGTCCGACGTGGCTCCGGACCGGTCTTGCGACCGCGGTGGTCCACGAAGGCTGTGTATCTGTGAGGCCCGGGGATACGGCGCCCAGCCACGGCGTCAACGGTAGCCGAAGAGCGCCAGCCGGCTCGACCGGACCACAGTGATCACCTCAAGCTCTACTTGAGGGTTAGGCCGGAACGGACGTCTCAGCGGATCCGCTCCGCCGAGCGGGCGGCGGCCACCATCTCCGACACCAGCGGCGCGAGCTCGGCCGCACCGGCCGACTCGGCCAGCGCCGTGGCGACGTCCTCGGCGGCACACCGCACCTGGTACAGCCGGTCGGCGAGGTCGTCCCGTTCCTGCTGGGTCAGGACGACGGCGTCGGGCGGGATCGCCCCGCGCTCGAGCGCATTGCGGTTCTCGTAGGCACGCTGCCGGCACGCCTGGGCGCAGTACCTCCGCCGGCGCCCCACCCCGCTGGTGGCCGGCAACTCGCGGCCGCACCACAGGCAGCGCACCGGACCGGACCGCGCCCGACGACCCTGCGCGGGTGCCGGGCCCCGCTCGACGGTCATCGTGCGGAGGTCGGAGCCAACGGCGGATGAGGACATCGCCCGACCGTATGCGAGCAGCCGTCCGTCACCGTGACGACATACCGGAGGCAGGGCAACAGGACCGTCAGCGGTGCGCCGCGGACGTCCCGGCTCGCCGACAGGCGCAGCGCGGACCGTCGGCTCCGTCGTGCCACACTCCTGCCGTGAGCGCCTACCTCGTCGGCAGCCCGCCCCGGGCGTTCGCCCACCGGGGTTGGCACATCGATGATCTCGCGGGTCTGGAGAACACCCTGGCGGCGTTCCAGCGGGCTCACGACGAGGGCTACCGCCACCTGGAGACCGACGTGCGGGCCACCGCCGACGGCGAACTGGTGGTCTTCCACGACGCGCGCCTTGACCGGGTGACGGACGCCTCCGGGTCGCTGGCGGCGTTGCCGTGGAGCGAGGTCGGAGCGGCGCGGGTGGGCGGCCGGGAGCCGATCCCGCGGCTCGCCGATCTGCTGGAGGCGCTGCCGGACGCACACTTCAACATCGACGCGAAGTCCGATGCCGCCGTCGGGCCGCTGGCCGAGCTGATCCACCGGCTGGGCGCGGCTGACCGGGTCTGCGTGGTGTCGTTCTCCGATCGCCGGCTCGCCGCGCTGCGCACCGCGGTCGGGCCGGGCACGGCCTGGGCGCTCGGGCCGGCCGAGACCTTCCGGCTGTACCGGGCGGGCGTCGTCCGCCGCCAGTTCTCGACGACCGCGGTCGCCGCGCAGGTGCCGATGATCTACCGCCGGGTGCCCATCGTCACGCCTCGGTTCCTGACGGCGGCTCACGCGGCGGGGCTGGAGGTGCACGTCTGGACGATCGACGATGCGGCCGAGATGCACCGACTGCTCGACCTCGGTGTGGACGGCATCATGACCGACCGCCCCGACATCCTGCGTGCGGTGCTGATCGAGCGGGACGCTTGGCAGTGAGCCGCCACCAGCGGCGATACAGTGCGCGGAATGCACAGAACGGACCCTGGAGCCGCCCGCCATGCTGACCGGCACGCCGACCCGGCGGACGGGGACTCGGCGTTGTCGGCGGTGCCGGCTGCCGGATCCGGTCGGGGTCGCTTCGCCGGTGGTGCGGTCAAGTTCTTCCACGGTCCGATGGACTGCGGAAAATCCACCCTGGCGCTGCAACTGCACTACAACCACTCCCGGCAGGGGCGGGTCGGACTGCTGCTGACCCGACTGGACCGTTCCGGCCCGGCGACGATCAGCTCGAGGATCGGCATCAGCAGCGCCGCCATCGAGGTCTCCGACGACCAGGACATCCGGGAGCTCGTGACGCAGCAGTGGTCACGCGGAACCCGGGTCGACTACCTGATCGTCGACGAAGCCCAGTTCTTCACGCCGGAACAGATCGATCAGCTGGCCGTTCTGGCCGACGAGGTGCAGATCGACGTCTATGCCTTCGGTATCGCCACCGACTTCCGCGGCCGGCTGTTCCCGGGATCGGCCCGGTTGTTCGAACTGGCTGACGAGGTGGCCCCGCTGCAGGTGGAGGTGCTGTGCTGGTGCGGTCGCATCGGCCGGTTCAACGCGCGGGTGCTCGACGGCCGCATCGCCCGCGAGGGAGCCACCGTGATGGTGGCTGACACCCGGTCGGGCGACAACGCTGTCGCCCGCTATCAGGTGCTCTGCCGGATCCACCACCGTTCCGGTCAGCTGGGTCCCGACGATGCCCGGCAACCAGCCCTCGCCGACCCGCGTTGACCTGATATCACAAGGTCGCCGTTCGGCGTGCATGAGATCGGCGGACGTGGGTACTTGAGCTGTCAACGGCGCTCTCTGTAGTTTTTTCGCCGGACTGCGTCACCTTCGGGTGATTCGTGCGTCCCACTGTTGTCAACACCGCCTGTTCAGGGCCTGAGGTGGGAAAGTTCAGTCATCCGACAAGGTCGTTTGAGCGGTAGACACTTATAACACCCAGCCAACCGCGTCGCGGGAACGAACCACCGCTGTTCAGCGTTACCCACCGGTAGGGAGCCGATCTGGCTCGTTGTCGGCGTCATACCGGCAAGCGCCGCGCGGTACATCATGCGCGGCAGCACGTACAAGCAGCAGGAAAGGAACATCATGGCCGACCGTGTCCTGCGCGGCAGCCGTCTCGGTTCGACAAGCTACGAGGCGGATCGTAACCACGATCTCGCGCCCCGTCGTACGGCGACCTACCGCTGTCCCCGCGATCACGAATTCACCGTCCCGATGGCCGATGACGCCGAAGTCCCCGCAGTCTGGGACTGCCGGATGCATGGCCTCTCGTCGATGCTGATCGACGGATCCGTCCCCGAGGGCAAGGCCGTCAAGCCGCCGCGTACCCACTGGGACATGCTTCTCGAGCGTCGTTCGATCGAGGAGCTCGAAGAGATCCTCAACGAGCGGTTGAGCGAGCTGAAGAGCCGCCGCACCGCCTCCTGATCCGGATTCCACCGGACTGAAACACCGCACCAACAGACAGCGCCGCCCGCCTCCTCCGAGGCGGGCGGCGCTGTCTGTTCATGGGGTTTGTTCGCTGAAACAGG
>NZ_JBRIIO020000030.1:0-55989 GCF_052976845.2 Nakamurella sp. GG22
GCAGTCGGTGATTAAGCTATTAAGCGCCCGGTTCATCGAGCACGAATCGATGACAGCACCGCGACCTGGCCGAGCGGGATCGACGCCGTCGGGTTGCCCTTCACCGCGACGATGCCGTCGGTGATCAGCAGGTCGTCTGCGGCGCACTCCAGGGCGTCGGATGCCACCCGCAGCGCCTTGGCTTTCACCGCGCGCGCCGCCAGTGCCACAGCGGAGCCGGACATCACGGCGGCGCGGGAGGCGAAAGTGCCGACCGCGTAACCGAATCGGCGGGTGTCGCCGGTCGTCACCCGGACCGATTCGAACGGCACCCCGAGCTCGTCGGCGACGATCTGCGCGAACACCGTCTGATGACCCTGGCCCTGCGAGGTCAGCCCGATCGCCACCTCGACGGAGCCGTCGCCGAGGACCTGGATGTGCGCGCCCTCGTAGGGGCCGGGGCCGGTGCCCTCGACGTAACAGCCCATGCCGATGCCGAGGATCCGGCCCTGCGCGGCGGCCTCCTGCCGGATCCGCTCGAAGTCGTCCCAGCCGACCATGTCCTTGATCATTTCGAGCTGGGCGGGGTAGTTACCCGAGTCGTAGATCAGCGGCCGGCCGTCCTGGAAGATCAGGTGGTGGTCGTACGGGAACTCGTCCGGCTGGATGAAGTTGGCTGCGCGCACCGCTGTCCGGTCCAGCCCGAGGGTCTCGGCGATCCGGTCCATCGTGCGTTCCATCGCAAAGACGCCCTGCGGGCGACCTGCGCCGCGGTACGGGGTGACGATCACGGTGGTCGTGTACAGCGAGAAGAACTCCACCCGGTAGGCGCCCGGCTTGTACGGGCCGAGCAGCTGCGTCGAGGTGACGATCGGGCAGATGATCCCGTACGGGGTGTACGCGCCGTTGTCGTGCCAGAACGTCACGTCGAGAGCGAGAATCCTTCCGGCGTCATCGAATCCGACGCTGATGTGCTGCTCCTGGCCGCGCTCGTGGGCGGAGGAGATGAAGTGTTCACGCCGGTCCTCGGTCCACTTGACCGGGCGTCCGAGCCGGACCGCCGCCATCGGTACCAGGATCTCCTCCGGCCACGGATGCATGATCTTGACGCCGAAGCCGCCGCCGACATCCGGCGCGATGACCTCGACCTTGGGCAGCGGGATGCCGAGCTTGGCGGCGATCGCGGCCCGCACCGAGGTGGCCGCCTGGGTCGAGGAGTACACCCGCAGACTGCGGTCGTCCGGATCCCAGCGCGCGTGCACCCCCTTGCCCTCCAACGGCATCGAGCAGGACCGCTCGATGGTCAGGTCGAACTCGAGCCGGTGCGGCGCTGTCGCCATCGCGGCATCGACATCACCGACCTGCTGCACCAGATTGGCGGCGATGTTGTCCGGGATGTCCTGATGCACCGCGTGTTCCGCCGCCCGCGCGGCCGCGACACCGACCACCGCGGGCAGCACCTCGTACTGGACCACGATCCGCGCCGCGGCGTCCTCGGCGAGGTAGCGGTTCTCGGCGACGACCATGACGATCGGCTCGCCGACGTGGTTCACCACGTCCTTGGCCAGGGCATACCCGGTCCGTGGGGCGTGCAGCGCCGGGTGCGGGATCAGCACCGGGAGTGGTTCGGCCGCGGCACCTTCCAGGTCTTCGTGGCTGTAGATGGCGACGACGCCCTCGATGTCGAGCGCTCCGAGGACGTCGATGTCACCGATCCGGGCGTGGGCGTGCGGCGACCGCACGAACGCCACCTCGAGAGCCGCTCCCGCTGCACCGATGTCGTCGGTGTACCGGCCCTGACCAGTGATCAGCCGCAGGTCCTCCACCCGGCGTACCGCCCGGCCGACGTACCGGGTGGCCATCAGTCGGTCCCCCGATTCGTGCCCGCGGTCAGCTCGGCGGCGCGGAGGACGGCGTCCACGATGTTCTGATAACCGGTGCAGCGGCAGAGGTTCCCGGCGACCATCTCGACGGCGTCCGCCCGGGTGGGCGTCGGGTTGTCGGCCAGGCAGGCGGTGATGGTGGTGAGGAATCCCGGCGTGCAGAACCCGCATTGCAGGGCGTGGCATTCGCGGAACGCCTGCTGCACCGGCGAGAGCCCGCTGTCTCCGTCACCCGCCCCGGCCAGTCCCTCGACAGTCGTGACCTCGTGACCGGCGACCGACACCGCGAACACCAGGCAGGACCGGACCGGGGCCCCGTCCAGCAGCACCGTGCACGCCCCGCACACCCCGTGCTCGCAGCCGACATGTGTGCCGGTGAGCCCGAGGTCGTGCCGCAGGAAGTCCGACAGGGTCCGCCGCGCCACCACCCGTGCGGCGTGGTTCCGGCCGTTGACCGTCAGTGCGACCTCGTGCCGCTCCTCGAGAGCCCCGGCGTCGTCGAGATCGTCGACCACACCCGTTCCGTCTGTCATGCCGCCTGCCTCTCCCCCGCCGCCGCGATCGCCTGACGCACCGCCCTGACGGTCAGCACCCCGGCCAGATGCCGCCGGTAGTCGGCCGTCGCGTGCAGGTCGGTCTCCGGATCGACCGCCCGCCGCGCGGCATCGGCGGCGTCCTGCTCACCGGCGGCCCAGGCGTCGGTGAGGTCCAAGACCAGTGGAGTGTCGGTGACGGACAGGTACCCGCAGCGCAGGCGGGTCACCGTTCCAGAATTGTCGAGTTCGACGACGGCGCCCACCCCGCAGAGCGCGTAATCACCGTGTCTGCGGGCGATCTCGACGAATGCGGTGCCCGCTGCTGCGGGGAGAGCGGGGAAGAACGCCTCGACGGCCAGTTCGTCCGGGCGCAACGCGGACTCCAGCGGGCCGCGGAAGAAGTCAGTGACCGCGATGGTCCGGCGACCGACCGCCGATTCCGCGGTGACCGTGCCGTCGCACAACGCGAGCACCGTCGTCATCTCGCCGGCCGGGTCGGCGTGCGCGAGCGAGCCGACGGTCGTCCCGCGGTTGCGGATCGTGGGGTGGGCCACCAGCTGCAGCGCCTGCGCGAGCAGCGGCACCACGCGCCGGGCTCCGCCGTCCCGCTCCACCGCTGAGTGCCGGGCGAGCGCTCCGACGGTCACACCCGCGGCGTCGGCGCGGACGGCGTCGAGAGCGGCGATCCGGTTGATGTCCACGATGTGCGCCGGCGACGCCAGCCGCATGGCCAGCACCGGGATCAGCGACTGCCCGCCGGCCAGCACCTTCGCCGTGTCGCCGTGCTCGGCCAGCACCGCAACCGCCTCGGCGACGGACTCGGGTCCGTGCCAGTGAAAGGGCGCCGGCTTCATTCCATGATCCTTCCCTGCGTCGGGCGGACTGTCTCGGCGTGCTAGGTGCTGGTCGTGCGGTGGCGTGCTGCTGTGCTGCTGTGCTGCTGTGCTGCGGTGCGTTGCTGCGGCGGTTGTTCGCGGTGCAAGAGTGCCGAGGCTACGCCCGGGACCCGGACGCGGCGGCGGAACTCAGCACGGCGCCGATCTGCACACCGACCGCGATCGCGACGACGGTGGCGACCACACTGCCGAGCAGCGCCTGCCCGGAGGGGGCGGTGCCGTCCGCGGACACCTGGGTGATGGCGACCAGCCCGAGCGATCCGGGGACCAGCAGCCAGAAAGCCGGACGGAACGTCACCGCGGCCGGCCACCGCGGGAATCGCAGCTCGAGCAGCCGCAGCAGGGGCAGCATCACGGCAGCGGCGATCCCGCTGGCGACCGGTGCGAGGGTGACGGTCTGCGCGGCCGCGACGAGGCCGTAGGTTGCGGTCAGCACGACGATCAGCACGGCCGTCAGCGACCACGCCGCGTCGAAGAACAGTCCGACCCCGACGGCCAGCACGACGACCGCGGGCAGCACGGCCCATCCGGGCACGACGTAGGCGGGCGTCCCCGATGCGTCACCGACGGAGCTGCCGAACACCGCGGCACCGGCGGCGATCCCGACGGCGAGGGTGGCCCACATGATCAGGCCGGAGGCGAACCGGCCCCCGCCGGACACCACGTCACCGGCGGCCAGTTCCACCACGCCGGTGGTGATGGTGGCTCCCGGGATCAGGATGACCAGCGGCGCGCAGACGACGAACAGGGTGACCGCACCGGTCTGCAGTTGGGGCGCGAGGCCGTAGACGGCGGCGGACACACCGAACGCCGCAACGAAGGGCAGCACGGTGAGCAGCCCGGGAATCCTGCCGCCGTAGATCAGTGCCGCGCCGACCAGCAGCGCGAGCAGAAAGTCCAGCGCCACCGCCCACCAGGTGGTCCGGAACACCACCGCGATCCCGGCGGACATCAGCCCGCTGCCGAGCACCGCGACGGGTCTGGGGAACAGCGCCGGCAACGCGCGGATCTCCCGGAGCCGCTCGCGGACGGTGGGCGTGGGGACGACGGCGGTCTCGGCGTCCCGGGCGATACAGGCCACGTCGGCGACCTGGCGGAAGCTCATCAGCTCGCCGGTCGCATTGACCAGCCGGGTCCGGGCGGCGGTGCCGTCGTCGATCAGGATCGCACCCGGCAGCACCCCGATCGTGATGTCCCGCCCGCCGTACGCATCGGCGACAGCACACAGCGAGCGCTGGACGTCGGTCACCGCGTAGCCGGCGTCGAGCAGTGCCGTGCCGAGGTCACCGATGGCACTGGCGAGTTCGGGCCAGCCGTCCTCGTCGCCACCGCTGTTGCCGGGACCGCCGTCGCTGCGGTTGCCGGTACTGCCGTTGCCGGTACTGCCGTCGCTGCCTGGTGCGGACGACTGTGTGCTCACCTCGCGACTTCACCACACCGCCGTGCACGGCTGCGCGGGGACACCCTGTGCACTGTCGCCCGTTCGTGTTCAACTGGAGCCGGGCCGGTACTGGTCGGGACCGGCAGTCCCCGAAGCTGGAGATCGGAGGCCGGCGTGGTCGCTCACCGGGACCGGGAGCGGGTGCACCCCGAAACGGTCGAGGACTGGCGCGACTGGCTCATCGCCAACCACCAACAGACCGACGGCGTCTGGTTGGTGTCCTGGCGAGCGGCGACCGGGCGGCCACGATTCAGCTACGAAGCGGCCGTCATCGAGGCGTTGGCGGTGGGTTGGGTGGACAGTGTGCAGCTCAGGATCGACGACGCGCGCAGCATGCTCTGGTTCGCCCAGCGCCGGCCGACGAGCGGTTGGTCGCGCCCGAACAAGGAACGGATCGAACTGCTCGAACGCGAGGGCCGGATGCTGCCTGCGGGCCGCGCGGCGGTGGCGACCGCCATGGAGAACGGCGCCTGGTCGCTGCTCGACGACGTCGAGAACTGCGTGGTCCCGGACGATCTCGCGGTGGCCTTCGACGCCGTGCCCGGCTCGCGGGAGAACTGGGACGGATTCCCACCGTCGGCCCGCCGCGGCATCCTGGAATGGATCGTGCAGGCGAAGACCGCACCGACCCGCGCGAAACGGATCACGGAGACAGCGGCAAAGGCCGCGCTCGGGCAGCGCGCGAACGCATGGCCGCGCAGCTAGCGGCGGCCGCCGCAGGGGTGCGCCCGCTGATCACCGGCCCAGCGCTGCGGGGTGCCGTGCTCGGCAGCTTCACCCACGCCGTCATCATCGGAGTTCCGACCGCGACCGGCCCGCGGGTGATGTCCCTGCTGACCGCCCGCGCCGCGGGCGTCCCCACCGGAGTGCGGGTCGCCGGCGCCAACCCCCTGCCGCAGCCTTCCCCGGGAGCCCCCGCACTGGTGGGCAACGGCAGCGTCCAGCTGGACGGCGTCGACATTCGGGTGACCCGGTACTGGGACAGCCGGGTGCAGCGGATCCGCCCGGTGCACGCGCAGGTGGCGGCGCTCCGCATGGCCGCAGCCAGGGCGGACCGAGGCGTGGAGGACCGGCCCGTCGAGGCCCTGCGCAGGGCGCTTGCCGCGAACGATTGCCGTTCCGAGCAGCACCCGGACAGCGCGCTCGGCGACGCGATCGACGGCCTGGTTGGCCTCGGCCGGGGACTCACTCCCGGTGGGGACGACGTCATCGCCGGGTTGCTCGGTGCGCTGCATGCCCTGGGACGCCAGGACGTCGTCGACCGCGTCCGATCCCGGCTGCAGGGTCTCGACGGTCGCACCACCACGTTGTCCGCCGACCTGTTGCGGCTCGCGGTCGACGGGCACGCCTGCCTGGAGGCCCTGGGTGTGCTGCGTTCGACGACATCGGCCGACAGGGGCCCGGCGGCGCGCGCCGTCGGCCGGTTACTGTCCATCGGTCACACCAGCGGCGCCGACCTGGCAACGGGAATGGCGGCGGGATTCCAGTTCGGGGATTCCAGTCCGCGGAATTCGAGTTCGCGGGGATTCGGGTTCGCGGGCATTCGGGTTCGCGATGAAGCCGCCCGGGCCGGTGCCCTCGCCCTTTCAGCAACGCCGACGGTCAGGTGATGGGATGAACGACGTGAAGGGTGCTGCGCGGCAGCATGTCTCGATTCGCAACGGGGTCTACCACGACTCGGTGACGCTGCTCCGGGTCTCCCAGAGCGCGGCGTCGATCCCGGGGATCACCGCGGTGCAGGTCGCGATGGCCACCCCGCTGAACACCGAGCTCGCATCAGGTCTCGGTTTCGCGGTGCCGGAGGGAGCCGGCCCGAATGACCTGCTCATCGCGCTGCACGGCGAGCCCGCGGCGCTGGAGGCCGCCCTGGCCGAGGTCGAGGCGGCGCTGGCCCGGCGTGCGGTGCCGGACCCCGCCGGTCCGACCGGGGCCGGGGTCCGGCCGCGCACCGTTCGGGCCGCCTGCGCAGCGCATCCGGAGGCCCCCTTGGTGCTGCTGTCCGTGCCTGGAGCGGCCGTGCTCGGGGAAGCCTTGGACGCCGTCGAGGCCGGGCGGCAGGTGATGATCTTCTCCGACAATGTCCCGGTCTCCGACGAGATCGCCATGAAGGACGCGGCGACGGCGGCCGGCGTGCTGGTGATGGGACCGGACTGCGGCACAGCACTGATCGGCGGAGTCGGCCTCGGGTTCACCAACGTGCTGACCGCCACCGACGGGCCGAGTGTGGGTGTGGTCGCGGCCTCGGGCACCGGAGCCCAGCACCTGACGTGCCTGCTCGACGACGCCGGGATTGCCGTCTCGCACATCCTCGGGGTCGGCGGTCGCGACCTGTCCGCCGCGGTCGGTGGCCGCAGCGCGATCACCGCCCTGCGGATGCTGGACGCCGACCCGGGCACCGATCACATCGTGCTGATCTCCAAACCGCCGGACCTGGAGACCGCCGCCGTCGTCCGCCGCATCGCCGACGAGCTCCGGACGCCGGTGACCTTCCTGCTGATGGGACCCGGGCAGCCGGACATCACCCGCGGCGCGGAGCAGATCATCGAGGCACTCGGCGCGCCTGCACACCACTGGCCGGCCCGGCCGCCGGTCGTCCCTGGCGCCTCCCGGACCGGCGACGGCAGGCCCGGCCCGTCCCGTCCCGGGGTCCTGCGGGGACTGTTCTCCGGCGGCACCCTGGCCGACGAGGCGATGGTCGTGGCGGAGACCGCGCTCGGCGACATCCGTTCCAACATCCCGTTGCGGCCCGAGCTTGCGCTGCCGCCTGCACGGTCCCGCACCGGGCGGCCGGACCTGACGGGTCTCGGCAGCGCCGTCGTCGATCTCGGCGATGACGCCTTCACCGCGGGACGGCCGCACCCGATGATCGACCCGTCCGTGCGGCTGGCCCTGCTGGCGGAGCAGGCGGCCGATCTGGACGTGGCGGTCGTGCTGATGGACGTGGTGCTGGGACACGCCGCCGACCCCGACCCGGCCGCGAGCCTGGCCCCTGCCATCCGGAACGCGATCGGCCTCGCCGCCGACAGCGGACGAAATCTGTCCGTCGTCATCGCACTCTGCGGAACGCGAGCCGATCCGCAGAACCGTGAGGCACAGGCTGATGCGTTCACCGCGGCCGGTGCGTGGGTGTTCGCGTCCAACGCCGCGGCCGCCCGGGCTGCAGCGGCACTGGCCACCGGGTCCGGCGGACCGGACGCCCTGCCGTGGCGCGGTTTTCGGAAGCAGGAGCCACCCGCCGAACCGGCGCTGTCCATCGCCACCGGGCCGGAACCGATCAGCGGCCCGATGCCGGAGCTGCCGATCGATGTCCCGGCGGTGATCTGCGCGGGCATCGACCTGCTCGCCGACGCACTGCGCACCCAGGCGGTCGACGCTGTCACGGTGGACTACCGGCCCACCGCGCTCGCGACGGCCGACGCCGACGCCGTCCCGGACGCTCTCAGGGTGGTCCTGGCGGATCCTCGCCGGCCGGCGGCGAACGCACTGGCTGCCGAGCGGATGCTCGCCGTTCGGGCCCAGCTGGTCGACGTCCGGCCCGCGTCGGAGGCGCTCGGCCTGCGGCCCGGGGAGTTCTGCCACGCCGGTCCGCCGATCACCTTCGATCGGGCTTCGGGGCCGCTGCGCGGGGCGCTGATCGGCGCGATGATCTTCGAGGGACTCGCCGGGGACGAGGCCGAGGCGACGGCGAAACTGTCGTCAGGTGAGGGGATCTCGTTCGGACCGTGCCACGACCGGCACGCCGTCGGGCCGATGGCCGGGGTCATCTCTCCGTCGATGTGGCTGTTCGAGCTGGCCGACGAGAAGACCGGTGCGCGGTCCTGGTGCTCGCTGAACGAGGGGCTCGGGAAGGTGCTGCGGTACGGCGCCTACTCCGCCGAGGTCATCGCCAGGCTGCGCTGGATGGCCGACGTCCTCGGGCCGGCACTCGCGCTTGCTGTTCGCGCCGCCGGGCCGATCGACATCACCGCGATCATCGGCCAGATGGTGCAGATGGGCGACGAGGGGCACAACCGCAACAGGGCCGGGACCTTGATGTTCCTGCGCGAGATCCTGCCCCACCTGATCGCGTCCGGGCTGCCCGCAACGGATGTCGCCGAGGTGGCCCGGTTCGTCGCCGGCAACGATCACTTCTTCCTCAACCTGGTGATGCCCGCGGGGAAGCTGATGGGCGACGCCGCCGCAGGCGTCCCGGGGAGCACGGTGGTGACGGCCATGTGCCGCAACGGCACCGACTTCGGCATCAGGGTGTCGGGCACCGGCGACCAGTGGTTCACCGGCCCGGCCCTGTACCCCGACGGCTTGTTCCTCGCCGGATTCGGACCCGATGACGCCAACCCCGACATCGGTGACTCCGCCATCGCCGAGACCATGGGCATCGGCGGGATGGTGATGGCCACCGCACCCGCGATCGTTCGCTTCGTCGGTGGATCGGTGCCCGACGCACTCGCCGTGACCGGCCGGATGTACGAGATCACCGAGGCGGAGAACCCGGCCTTCGCAGTCCCCATCCTCGAGTTCCGTGGCGCACCAACCGGTATCGACGTCACCCGGGTACTGCGCACGGGGATCCTGCCACAGATCAACACCGGGATGGCCGGCCGGGTGCCCGGGACCGGTCAGGTGGGCGCGGGGCTGGTGACGCCGCCGATGGAGTGCTTCACCGCCGCGATCCAGGGGCTGGCCGCCGCAGCCGGATGACGCGCCGCCCGGTGGGCGCCGTCCACCATGATGATTTCCCGGTCAGGGCGGTCCCGATCACGTAGCGGGGCGCCAGAACCCCTCGTGCACGTTCCGGGCCTCCGCGATGTCGAAGGGCCCCTCGACCACCACGACTCGCTGGCCGGCGGCAAACACGGTGCGGCACGGCAGTTCCAGCGTCGGGTTCTCCGGATCGTCACCCGTCACGGCGCGCAGTTCCTCCTCGGAAAGCGCGAAGACGACGGTGCCGATCCCCGACCAGTAGATGGCGCCCGAGCACATCGCGCAGGGTTCGGTACTGGTGTAGAGCGTCATCTCGCGGAGCTCAGCCGTCGAGTACCGGGCGGTCGCGAGCCGTACGAGATGGTCTCGGCGTGCCCTGTCGCATCGGACTCGGTGACGACCGTGTTCTCCGCGGACAGCAGTACCTCTCCACTGCCGTCCGCGAGCAGGGCGCCGAACGGATGGTTGCCGTTGTCCCTGGCGCTCTGTGCGACGGCGACGGCTTTCAGCAGCAAGGGCTCTAGCATGCCCGACATGGTTGCAGGACCCGGGGCGGGCACGCCCACTGACGTCTGTGCAGGGAAGAACCCCCTCCGGAGGCCCAGAAACCCTGCAGGTGTGGCACTCGACCCAGACGCTCCCGGGCGAGCGCGCCTGACGACCGGCCATCAGCGCAACCGCCGGAAGAAGCGCGTCAGTCCGCGAACTCCCAGTGCACCGTCACGTCGACCCCGACCTCGGCGTCACCGGTGGCGACCGGCATCGACTCGGCGGCCATCGCGCGCGCCATCCCCAAGCCAACGGCCCGACCGCCGCCGGACGGGCGCTCGTCGATCCACACGACCCTGCCGAGAGAACGGCCCGCCAACTCGGCAAACTGCCGAGCCTTCGACTCTGCATTGGCGAAGGCGGCCCGCCGGGCGATGACGAGGGCTTCGTCGGGATGACCGGGGGTGAGCAGGACGCCATCGATCCGGACGCCCTCCCCGCCCAGTGCGGCGACGTCGGTCAGCAGTCGCTCGATGCCGTGCAGCCCCTCCCGGAGCACGGTCAGCCGCTGGCCCGCCTGGTAACCGAGCACCTGTTGACGGCCGTTGTTGTATTCCAGGTGCGGGCCGAGGGTCAGGTCGGAGGTCCGCACGGAGCGGGCGTCGACGCCGTCGTCGGCCAGGATCGCGAGAAGCCTGGTGGCGGTTGCCGCAGCCATCGCGAAGGCCTCGCCGGGTTCAGCGCGCAGCACCTCGACGGCGAGTGAGATCGAGACCCGGTCGACGGCCGCGAAGGACGACCCGGTTCCCACCACGGTGACGCCGGTCAGCTGAGTGTCGTTCACCGGTTCAGTCTGCACCGGGGGGCGTCACAGCACTGGTCGCGGCGGTCCGGCGGGCGCCGCTCCGATCGGGTCGACCCCGCGGATGGACGCGTCGATGAGCTGGATCGGGTGGAACAGCGGCACCCCGGCGTCCAGGTACCGCCGGACCTGCAGCAGGCAGCCGGCGTTCGAGGTCACCACCGCGTCCGGCATCACCGACGAGATGTTGGCGGCCTTGCGCCGGCCCAGTTCGGCGGCGGCCTCTGGCTGCACCAGATTATAGATACCCGCTGAACCGCAACAGATCTCGACCTCAGGAATTTCCAGGACGGTGAGCTGCGGGATCGCCCGCAGGACTGCCCGGGGCTGATCGAGCACACCCTGGGCGTGCCCGAGGTGACAGGCGCTGTGGTACGCGACCCGGGCGCTGATCGGGTGTCGCGGCGCGAGGGGCCCGAGTTCGGCCAGCAACTCGGAGATGTCCCGCACCTTGCCGGCGAACGCGGCCGCTTTGTCGGCGTAGGCCGGATCGTCCCGCAGCAGGTGCCCGTATTCCTTCATCGCCGACCCGCAGCCGGCGACGTTCGCCACGATGCTGTGCACGCCGGCCGCTTCGAAGCAGTCGATCAGCCGGCGCGCCCGGTCCATCGCCTCCTCTTCGCGGCCCGCGTGGCCGGACAGTGCGCCGCAACATTGTTGATCCCGCGGTGCGATCACGTCGCAGCCCTCAGCGGCGAGTACCCGCGTCGTCGCCGCGTTGACGTCGCCGAAGAACACCCGCTGTACACACCCCGACAGCAGCCCGACCCGCTGTCGTGCAGTGCCTTTCGCCGGGGTGAACACCGCCTGACGGGATGCAGCGGCTTTCACCGAGAGCGGCGGCAACAGCTCGTCCATCGCCCGCAACCTGGGCGGGAGCCGGTCGAGAAGGCCGAGCCGCCCAGCTACGCGGCGGATCCCGAGCCGCTGGTAGGCCGTGCCGAGGACGGCCGCCACCCGGAGCCGCGCCGGGTACGGGAACAGCCCGAAGATCAGCGACCGGAAGGCGCGGTCGGACCGGGTGCGCTCCCAGTTCCGTTCGATCTGCGGCCGCACCGCCTCGATCAACTCGTCGTACTTGACGCCGGACGGGCAGGCCGTCACGCAGGCCATGCACCCGAGGCAGGCATCGAAGTTCTTCACGAACTCCCGATCCATCGGCACCTCGCCGGCCTTGCCCATCTTCATCAGATAGATGCGGCCGCGCGGCGAGTTGGTCTCGTTGCCCTCGAGCACGTAGGTGGGGCACGTCGGGAGGCAGAACCCGCAGTGCACGCAGTCGTCGATCTGCTCGTCGCTCGGCGGTCGCAACAGGTCGAAAACACCGTTGTCCGCTGCAGTCTCGGAATCCGGCAGCGGTTTCCCGGCAGGCTGCGGTGGGGACACCGAATCACCCGGGGCGTGCGCAGCGGTCATCGCGGTCTCCTCAGTACCAGGGCCGGAAACGGCCGGGTGCGCAGCGGTTCGCCGGATCGAACGCCGCCTTGGCCCGGCGGAGCACGCCCACCGTCGACGGCACCGGGCCGAGCGCGTCGACGAGCCGGTCCACCTCGGGCGGACGGGATCGCAGGACCGTGCTGCCGCCGCGGCGGGCGGCGTGCCTCCGGAAGTCGGCGACCAGGTCGGCGGTCGCCCGGCCGGATCCGCCGCTGAGCCGGATGGTGTGCAGCCCGAGGGCCGTGCTCGAGACCACCTGCGTGCGAACGCTCCTGCTCACCGCGGCGGCGTCCAGTGCGCCCAGGGTGTCGACCAGTTGGTCGGGCAGCGTGGCGACCCGCAGCACGGTGTCGCCGGCGGTTCCGAGGATCCCCGCCTGGTGCTGTCGCCAGAACGCCGCCGCCGCTTCAGGGTCGACGACCTCCGAGCGGATTCCGGCTGCGGCGAGCTGCCCGGACATCTCCCGCGCGGCGGCCTCGACCGTCCGGGGAGTGCCGTCGGCGCGGACGGCGATGCGACCGGACTCACCGTCCTGGATCCATTCCACCGCCGCCGGTTCGGCGACGGAGGACGTCAGCCGGAGGGTGGCGTCCAGGGCGTTCGAAGCGTCCGCGGTACCGATGATCGTTCTGGACTCCACCGCGCGGGGATGCAACCGGAAGACCACCTCGGCGATGAGAGCCAGCGACCCCAGCGATCCGTATAACAGCTTCGCCAGGTCGTAGCCGGCGACGTTCTTGATGACGTGTCCGCCGGACCGGGCGACCGTTCCGTCAGCGACGACGATCGTCACCCCGATGACGAGGTCGCGCAGGCTGCCGTAGCGGAGCCGGGACGGACCCGAATCGGCGGTGGCCAGCACTCCGCCGATGGTGGCGCCGGCCTCCTCGCCGGCCGGATCGACGGCCAGCCACTGCCCGGCGGCGGCCAGCGTCTCCTGGAGTTCGCTGAGGGTGGTGCCCGCGCGGGCCGACGCGGTGAGGTCGGCGGCGTTGTGGGTGAGCAGACCCGACAGCCGGGATGTCTCGATCACCGTGTCCGGTTGGTCGACCGCGCCTCCCCAGCCGAACTTGGTGCCGCCGCCACGGAACAGCATCGGCCCCTCGGTGTCGCGGATCAGATCAGCGGTCTCCCGAAGCGACCCGGGCCGCTCGGTGCGCACGGCTATCCCGCCGCTCACTGCCTCACACCCGCTCGATCAGGCCGCTGGCCTCCAGCGGGTGCGCGCGGTACGGGCCGGGCCGTTCGCCGCACAGCCGGGGCGTCGGGAAGATTTTGCCGGGGTTGCAGATGCCCGCGGGGTCGAACGCGGTCCGCAACCGCTTCATCACCGCCAGGTCGTCGTCGCTGAACATCGTCGGCATCGAGCAGGCCTTGTCGGCGCCGACGCCGTGCTCACCGGTGATGGAACCGCCCAGTTCGACGCACAATTCGGCGATGGCGGTCGAGAGCTTCTCGCCGCGTTCGGACTCGCCGGCCACCGCGGCGTTGTAGAGCACCAGCGGGTGCAGGTTGCCGTCGCCGGCGTGGAACACGTTGGCGACCCGCAGGCCGGCGTCGTTCGCCATCGCCTCGATCCGGGCCAACACCTCGCCGAGCCGGGTCCGCGGGATGACGCCGTCCTGCACGTAGTAGTCCGGGCTGATGCGGCCCATCGCCGCGAAAGCTGCCTTCCGGCCCTTCCAGACCAGCGCGCGCTCCGCCGGGTCGTCGGCGAACCGGATGTGCGTGGTGCCCGCCTCGCGGCAGATCTCCTCGACGCGGGCGAACCCCTCGTCGACCTCGGCGCGGGGTCCGTCAAGTTCGACGACCAGGGCGGCCGCTGTGTCCAGGGAGTACCCCGCATGCACCGCGGCCTCACTGGCCGCGATGGCGAGGGCGTCCAGCATCTCGACGGCCGCCGGGATGACGCCCGCCGCGATGATGCCGCTGACCGCGTCGCCGGCCGCCTCGGCGCTGTCGAAGTCGGCGACCAGGGTGCGCACCGCTTCGGGCCGGCGGAGCAGCCGGACCGTGATCGAGGTGGCGATCCCGAGCGTGCCCTCCGATCCGATGAACGCCCCGCGAAGGTCGGGGCCGGGCTGGTCCAGGCCGGCGCCGCCGAGCTCGACGACCTCGCCGTCGGGCAGCACCACCGTCATCGCATACACATGGTGGGTAGTGAAGCCGTACTTGAGACAGTGCGCACCACCGGAGTTCTCGGCAATGTTGCCGCCGATCGTGCACACCGTCTGGCTCGACGGGTCGGGGGCGAAGTACAGGTCGTGGGCGGTGACAGCCTTGCTGATGTCCGCGTTGGTGACGCCCGGCTCGACCGTCATCCGCTGGTTCGGCACGTCGATGTCGATCACCCGGCGCATCCGGGCCAGGCTGATCACGATCCCGTCCGCCACCGGCAGGGCGCCACCGGACAGGCCGGTGCCGGCGCCACGGGCAACGAACGGCACCCCGGCGGCCGCACAGGCGGTGACCACCAGCGATACCTCAGCGGTCGACTCAGGGAGGACCACCAGCGCCGGCACCACCCGGTAGCCGGTGATGCCGTCACACTCGTACGTCCGCAGCCGGGTGGCGTCGGTGATCACCCGGTCCGGGGACATCATGCGCCGGAAGTCCGCCGCCATTGCGGCGAACCGGGGCGTGGCGGATCCGTTCCCCCCGGATGTCGCCGCTGCCGCCATCGCCGAACCGTAACCGATCCGCCATCAACCGTGCTCGGTGCAAATGGCTGGCATCGCAGCGATTTTCGGCCGTGGCCGGTCCAGTGTTCGACCGGCCCGGTGAGGCTCAGCCGATGTCTGACTCGACCCGCGGTGGGAACCAGCCGGCCCGGCTCAGCTGGCCCGACACCGGATGCCCGATTTCAGCGGCGAGTGCAGGCAGCACGGCAGTCAGCAGATCCGGGTCGATTCCGGTCGAGACACCGGCGCGGTGCAGCAGGTAGAGCAGGTCCTCGGTCGCGATGTTGCCGGTCGCGGCCGGCGCGAAGGGGCAGCCACCGATCCCGCCGACACTGGCGTCCAGGGCCGCGGCACCGCGATCCAGCGCCGCTTGTGCATTCGCATAGCCGGTGTTGCGGGTGTTGTGGAAGTGCCAGCGCAACGGGATGGATGCGGCGGCCTGTCCGGCGACGTCCGCGAGGGCATGCACCTGCGCCGGCACCCCGACACCGATCGTGTCGGCCAGCGCCAATTCGTCGGGCGGCTCCTCCAGGCTCCGGATGATCACGTCGAGGACGGTCTCCGGGCGTACCTCACCCTCGAATGGGCAGCCGAACGCGGCCGCGACCGTCAACGTGGTGCGTAGCCCGGCGGCCCCCGCCCGCCGGGCCAGCCGGTGCCATGACGCTATGGCATCGCCGACCGTCATGCCCTGGTTGCGCGCACTGAAGGTCTCGCTCGCCACCACCACGACGTTCACCTCGTCCATGCCGGACGCGATCGCCCGGTCCAGACCGCGGTCGTTGAGCACCAGCCCGATCCAGGACACCGCGCCCCGCGGCAGCCGCCCGGCCACCGCTTCCGCGTCGGCCATCTGCGGGACCAGCCTCGGGTGAACGAAGCTGGTGGCCTCGATGCGGCGGACGCCGGCGGCAACAAGGCCACCGATCAGGGACAGCTTGGCGTCGGTCGAGAGCACCGCGGCTTCGTTCTGCAATCCGTCCCGCGGCGACACCTCGACGATCTGCACGCCATATGTATACAACTGCGGCGCCAGTTCCGGAAGTCGGCGCTCGTAAGTCTTGTGCGGTTGCTACCTCCGTGCCAGCATTCCATGCAATCAGCGACCGGTGAGGAGTTCCGTGGCTCATGCCTCGAAGAACGCGGCAGTGCTGCTGCGCGAGATGATCCTGGCCGGCGCGCTGCCGGCCGGGTCCAAGCTCGGTGAGGCCGAGCTCGCTACGCGTCTCGACGTCAGCCGGACCCCGGTCCGGGAGGCGTTGTCCCGGTTGGCGGCCGAGGGACTGGTCGAGCTGGTGCCGAACCGCGGGGCACGGGTGGCCCGCTGGTCGCAGGAGGACCTGCAGCAGATCTTCGAACTGCGGCTGCGGCTGGAGCCGTACGCGGTCGGCCTGGCCGTGCCGCGGCTGACCGACTCCGACCTGGACGACCTCGAAGACCTGGCGCGCCGCATGCAGGCATTCGGAAAGCCCGGCCGCAGCCAGGATCTCGACGGCATCGTGCACCTGAACAGGCAGTTCCACCGCACCCTGATCACCAGGGCGGCCAACCCGGCACTGGCCAGCGCGCTGCTCGCCGTCACGCACGCGTCGGTGGTCAACCAGAACTTCCACAACTACTCGCCGGAGGCGCTGGCAAGGAGCCTTGCCCACCACGTCGAGATCGTCGCGGCGGCCAGGGCCGGCAATGCGGACTGGGCCAACAGCGTCATGCGCTCGCATCTCTACAACGCCAGGGCGACCATGTTGCCGGCCGAACGCGAACGGCGGGATCAACCGTGACCGCACCACACGTCGCACGCACCGATTCATCGAGCGGGACCGCACTGCCGCTGGACGACCTCAGGGTGGTCGAGCTGGGCCAGTTGCTTGCCGGACCGTTCTGCGGGCAACTGCTCGGCGACTTCGGCGCCGAGGTGATCAAGGTCGAGGACCCGGGCCGCGGCGACCCGATGCGGCAGTGGGGCAGGGAGAAACCGCACGGGAAGTCGCTCTGGTGGCCGGTTGTCGCCCGGAACAAGAAATCCGTGACGTGCAATCTCCGCTCGGCACAGGGTCAGCAGTTGCTCCGCAGACTGATCGACACCGCCGACATCCTGGTCGAGAACTTCCGCCCGGGCACACTCGAACGCTGGGGCCTGGGACCGGACGAGCTGTGGAAGACCAATCCCGGGCTGATCGTCACCAGGGTCACCGGATACGGCCAGACCGGTCCGTACGCACCGCGGGCCGGGTTCGGCAGCATCGGCGAGGCGATGGGCGGGATCCGTTACGTCACCGGCAATCCCGACCAGCCGCCGGCCAGAGCCGGTATCTCGTTGGGTGATTCACTGGCCGCGACGTTCGCCTGCCTCGGCACCCTGGTCGCGGTGCACAACCGGCACCGCACGGGCAAAGGGCAGGTTGTCGACTCGGCTATCTACGAGGCCGTGCTCGCGATGATGGAATCGCTGCTGCCGGAGTGGGCCGTCGCCGGCTACCAACGGGAACGCACCGGTGCCGTGCTGCCGAACGTCTCGCCCAGCAACGTCTATCCCACCGCCGACGGCGACCTGGTGCTGATCGCCGCGAATCAGGACACCGTGTTCAGGCGGCTCGTCGAGGTGATGGGCCGGCCGGAACTCGCCGACGACGAGCGGTACGCGACCCATTCCGCCCGCGGCGCCACGATGACCGAGCTGGACACGCTGATCGCCGAGTGGACGACCACCAGGACCGCCGACGACCTGCTCGACGCGCTGCACGCCGGTGGTGTCCCGGCCGGCCGGATCTTCCGCGCAAGGGACATGTTCACCGACCCGCACTTCGCCGCCCGGGAGGCGATCGTCCGGGTGGTCCATCCCGAGCTCGGCGAGCTGCCGATGCAGAACGTCACGCCGAAGCTCTCCGGTACCCCCGGCAGGGTGCGCACCGCAGGGCCGGCGCTGGGCGAGCACAACACCGAGATCTGGCAGGGCCTGCTGGGCCTGACGCCGGAACAGATCGAGCACTACACGGACCAATCGGTTCTGTGACCCCACACGGGTCAGGACCGGCGGGTCGAACCGACCAGCGCACTGGAGGACTGATGAGTTACAGGCTCGGCGTCGATGTCGGAGGAACGTTCACCGATGTCCTGCTGGTGGACTCGGACAGCGGCGAGACGTGGCGCACCAAGACCGCATCGACCCCGCAGGACCAGTCGGTCGGTGTGCTGCGCGGGATCGAGAAGGTCTGCGCGGACGCCGGTATCGCGCAGACCGGGATCGCCCAGGTGCTGCACGGCACAACCGTCGGCACGAACGCGATCCTGGAGGGGAAGGGCGCAGTGGTCGGCCTGGTCACCACCCAGGGATTCCGCCAGGTGCTGCAGATCGCCCGGTCCTTCGTGCCCGGCGGTCTGGCGGGCTGGATCATCTGGCCCAAGCCGGAGCCGCTGGCCGCGCTGGAGAACACCATCGAGGTACCGGAGCGCATCGCCAGCGACGGATCGGTGATCACTCCGCTCGACGAGGACGAAACCCGCAGACGGCTGCGGGCACTGCGCGAGAACGGCATCCAGGCGCTCGCGATCTCGCTGATCAACGCCTTCGCCAACGGCGAGCACGAGGAACGCATCGCCAAGATCGCCGCCGAGGAACTGCCCGGCATCCCGATCTCCCGCTCGAGCATCGTGCTTCCCGAGATGCGCGAGTACGAGCGGGCGCTGACCACCGTCGCCAACAGCTACGTCCAGCCGCAGGTCGCCCGCTATGTCCGCAACCTGTCCGAACAACTGGCACAGCAGGGACTCTCGGCCGGCCTGTCGATCCTGCGCAGTGACGGCGGATTGGCTGCCGCCGACGTGGCGGCGGACTCGCCGGTCACCATGCTGATGTCGGGTCCGGCAGGTGGTGTCACCGGTGCGGTGTGGATGGCCGGCCAGACCGGCAACCGCGACCTGCTCACCTTCGACATGGGCGGCACCTCCACCGATGTCGCCCTCGTGCAGGGCCTCAAGCCGCGCACCGGGCGGGAGACCAAGATCGGCGACCTGGTCGTCAGGGCCTCATCGGTCGACGTCCGGACGGTCGGCGCCGGCGGCGGATCGATCGCGCACGTTCCCGAACTGACCAAGGCGCTGCGGGTCGGTCCGCAGTCCGCCGGAGCCGTCCCCGGACCTGCCGGCTACGGGCTGGGCGGCACCGCGCCCACCGTGACCGACGCCAACGTCGTCCTCGGCTATCTGCCGACAGCGCTGGCCGGCGGCGAGATCACCCTGGATGTCGAGGCCTCCAGGGCGGCGGTGGCGACCGTCGCCGAGGCGATGGGCCTGCCCAGCGTCGAGGCGGCGGCCGCCGGGATCATCGACATCGTCAACGAGAACATGCTCGGCGGCCTGCGACTCGTCAGCGTCCAGCAGGGCTTCGACCCCCGCGACTTCGCGCTCGTCGCCTTCGGCGGCGCCGGACCTCTGCACGCCAACGCGATGGGCGTGCTGACCGGTGCCTGGCCGGTGATCGTGCCGCCGTCACCCGGGGTGCTCTGTGCTCTCGGCGACGCCACCACGTCGGTACGGGACGAATCGGCCCGGACCTGCCTGCGCCGGTTCGCCGACCTGACCGGCGCTGAACTGCGCGACATCCTGACCGGCCTGTCCGACGCGGCGTCCGAGCGGCTGGTGGCGCAAGGCCTCGACCCGGCCGAGCAGCGGATCGACTACGAGGTCGACATCCGTTACTTCGGGCAGGGTTTCGAGATCCCGATCACCGTGGACGCCGCCCGGCTGGACAGTCTGGACACGCTGCTGCCGGATCTCGGGGCGTCCTTCGACACCGAGCACGAGCGGCTGTTCTCGTTCCTGCTGGGCACCGACCACGAGCTGGTCAACGCCCGCGCCGCGGTCAGCGGCCCGCGGCCCGAGATCGCCCCCACCCTGCTCGAGGAGGGTGACGGCAACCCGGCCGCCGCCCAGTCGGGCACGACCAAGGTGTACGTGCAGGGCGGGTTCGCCGATGCCGCGATCTACGACCGGCTGCTGCTGCGGGCCGGCGATGTGATCAGCGGGCCGGCGATCGTCGCCGAGATGGATTCGACAACGCTGGTGCTGCCCGGGCACACCGCCACGACGCATCCGTCGGGCAGCCTGCTGATCACCCCCGACGCCGGGCCGTCCGGCAGTCGGCGGACCACCGGTACCGACGCACTGAACGAGGGCTGAGACATGGCACGCGTCATCGAGACGACCACCGCGCCGCTGCCCGGTGCGAACGTCGATCCGGTCACCCTCGACCTGATCGAGAACGGCCTGCGCAACGCCAGGTACGAGATGGACGAGGTGCTGTTCCGAACCGCACTGTCGCCGGGCATCCGGGAACAGCACGACGAGTTCCCGCTGATCGCCGACCCGACCGGGAAGATGGTCGTCGGCCAGTTCGGGCTGTCCATTCCGCACTTCCTGGACGGCTTCGAAGGCGACATCGGCGAGGGTGACGTGCTTCTCACCTCCGACCCGTACGCCTGCGGGGCGGCCATCAGCCACGCCAACGACTGGCTGGTGGTGACGCCTATCTTCGTCGAGGGCCGACTGGTCGGCTGGGCCGCGATGTTCGGGCACATGTCCGATGTCGGCGGCAAGACACCCTCGTCGATGCCGACAGACGCAAGGACGATCTACGAGGAGGGTGTCGTCATCCCGCCCTTCAAGCTGTACGAGGCCGGGAAGATCAACGAGGACGCGCTGCGGATCATCCTGAATCAGGTGCGGGTCCCGGACTGGAACCGGGCCGATCTGAACGGACTGGTCGCGGCCTGCCGGACCGCGAGCCGCCGGGTGCAGGAGATGTGCGCGCGGTTCGGCACCGCCACCTACCTCTCGGCGCTCGATGCGCTGCTGCAACGCAACTACGACGCGATGAAGATCCTGCTGCACCTGGTGTTCGAGGAGGGCCGGACCCTCTCCTTCACCGACTACATCTGCGACGACGGCGTCGGTTTCGGCCCGTACGAGCTGAAGCTGTCACTGACCCGCACCGGAGACACGGTGCACCTGGACTTCACCGGCTCCTCCCCGCAGGCGCAGGGACCGATCAATTACTACATCAACGAGAACCTGGTGCGGATGTTCTTCGGGATCTACATGATCACCGTGGCCGACCCGCAGATTCTCTGGAACGACGGTTTCTACCCGCTGGTCGACGTCACGATCCCGGACGGGTCCTTCTGGAAGCCGAAACACCCGGCCGCCTTGAACGCCCGGAACCACGGCATCGGAAGGGTTTTCGACCTCTTCGGTGGACTGCTCGGGCAGACCAACCCAGCCCTGCTCAACGCGGCCGGATTCTCCTCGTCACCGCACTTCATGTATTCCGGCAATTACTCGACGGGTGACCGCAAGGGCGAATGGTTCCAGCTGTACTCCATCGGCTTCGGCGGGATTCCCGGCCGGCCGCTCGGTGATGGGCCGGACGGGCATTCGCTGTGGCCGAGCTTCGTCAACATCCCGTGCGAATTCCTCGAGTCCTATTACCCGCTGCGGATCGAGAAATGGGAGACCATCGCCGACACCGGCGGTTCCGGCCTGCACCGCGGCGGCAACGGGGTTGACGTCGCCTACCGGTTCCTCGAGCCGGGCACCATCGCCATCCACGACGACCGTTGGCTCACCTACCCGTGGGGGGTGAACGGCGGCGAGCCGGGCACCCGCGGCACCAAGTGGCTCGACCGCGCCGACGGCAGCCACCAGGTACTGCCGAGCAAGTGCCACGACGTCCCGGTGGTGCCCGGTGATGTCCTGCACTTCGTCACCTGGGGTGGCGGCGGCTGGGGTGACGCACTGCAGCGGGATCCGGACTTGGTTGCGCTCGAAGTCCGACGCGGGCTGGTCAGCGCCGCGGGCGCGCGCCGCTACGGCGTGGTGGTCGACGGCGCTGGGCACCTGGATGCGGCGGCCACCGGGTCGCTGCGCTCGGAGATCACCTCCGCGCGGGTCGGCGAACTCCCGGTGTTCGACATGGGACCGGGCCTCGAGCAGCTGCTCGAGCGGTGCGAGGAGGAGACGGGACTGCCGGCGCCCAAAGCGCCGGTCTGGCGGTGACGGTCCCGGGAGCGCAGCCTGGCGGCACGTTCGGCGGCCGGATCGGCTGGGGCGAGCGACCCGCACTGGTGCTGATCGACCTGATGCGCGCGTACTTCACCGCCGGGAGTCCGCTGGATCTCGGGTCGACAGCGGCGCTGGAGACTGCATCCGCATTGCTGGCGAAGGCGCGCACGCAACGGGTTCCCGTGGTCCACACGGCGGTGCACTACCGGGCCGGAGCGGCGGACGCAGGGCATTTCGTCCGCAAGGTCGCCGCGCTCGCGTTGCTCGCCGACGATGCACCCGGCGGGCTGCGGGAATTCATGCCGCAGGTGGAGCCGCTGCCCGGCGAGGTGGTGATCATCAAGCAGTACGCGTCCGCCTTCTTCGGCACATCGCTGGCCTCGACGCTCCGCGCAATGGACGTCGACACCGTTGTGATGGCAGGGGTTTCCACGTCCGGCTGCATCCGGGCGAGCGCGACGGACGCCCTCCAGCACGGCTTCCGGCCGATCGTCGTCCGCGATGCCTGCGCCGACCGCACCGATGAACTGCACCGCTCGAATCTCCGCGACCTGGACGCGAAATACGCCGACGTGGTGGATGGCAGCGAGGCGCTGCGCCGTTTGGGCGGTGGCTGAGCAGGAAACCTGTCGGTTTGTGCCCGATACCGCGATCTTCGACGTCGACGGGACGCTCGTCGACAGCAACTACCAGCACGCACTCGCGTGGTTCCGGGCGTTCCGCCGGTATGACATCACCCTGCCGATGTGGCGCCTGCACCGCGGCATCGGGATGGGCGGTGACCTCTACGTCGAGCACCTCGCCGGCAAGGACGTCGAACGCGAGCATGGTGATCAGCTGCGGGATGCCTGGGTCGAGGAGTTCGACCAGCTGATCGACGAGGTCCAGCCGTTCGCCGGCACCCGGAGGCTGCTGGAGGAGGTGAAGGGCCGGGGGTTCCGGCTCGTGCTGGCCAGTTCCGGGAAGTCCCAGCACGTCGAGACGTTCCTCGGTCTGTTCGGCGGGAAGGACCTCGCGGACGCCTGGACCACCTCGGACGACGCCGAGACCAGCAAACCAGCACCGGACATCGTGCAGGCCGCGCTGGACAGGGTGCACGGCGCGACCGGGGTGATGGTCGGCGATTCGACCTACGACAGCATCGCCGCCGGCAAGCTCGACGTCCCCACCATCGCCGTCCGGACCGGCGGGTTCTCCGTCGAAGAACTGCGCGGGGCCGGCGCGATCGGCGTGTACGACTCGGTCGAAGAACTCCATCGGGACCTGGACAACACACCGTTGCGCGAGCCGGCCGGGTCCTGACGTCAGGCGCGGGTGATCGCGGTGGTCGCCACCGCGCCACCGGGTAGGCCGCCACCGGGTACGGGTGGGCCGCCGCCGGGCACCGCCCTCGCCCGGCGCCGTGCAGAGACCCTGAACCAGGTGAGCAGCAGCGCACACGGTATGACGAGGGCGCCGAGGCCGAAGACCAGGAACGTCTCGAGGCTGCCGATGTGGTCGACCAGCCAGCCGAAGTTCTGACCGAAGAACCCGGTGACGAAGGTCAGCGGCAGGAAGATCGTCGAGAGCTTCGTCAGCTGTTCGATGGTGGCGTTCTGCTGCACGCTGACCTTGGTCTGCTCGACGGAGATGACGGCGATGTTCGCCTCCAGCACCGTCGTCAACAGGTCACGCTGGGCGGAAACCTCCTCGTTGACCAGCGCCAGGTTGTCGTGCACGTCGTGCAGGTACGGCAGTAGCCGTTCTGGCGCGCCGCGCTCCACCGTGGCGATCACGGCCAGCAGCGGATGCACCGCCCGGTAGAAGTTGCTGACCTCGCGGCGCAGGAAATAGATCCGTTCGGTGGGCGCCACGGCTCCCGAGAAAACGGTCCCCTCCAGCTGTTCGATGTCACGGTCCACCTCGCCGATGACGGGCGCGTACCCGTCGACCACCTGATCCAGGATCGCCCACAACGCGGACGTGCTGCCGGCCCGCAACAACTCCGGGCGGTGCTCGAGACGCGCTCGGGCACCGCGCAACTCGCTGGCGATGCCCTGCCGGACGGTGATCACGAACTCCGGGGCGACGAACACGCTGATCTCACCGAAGTCGATCTCCTCGCGCTCGTCGTCGTACCGGGCGGTCCGCAGGATGACCAGCTGCACTCCGTCGTCGAACTGCTCGACCTTCGGCCGGAGGTGGAACTCCTGTACGTCCTCGACGGCCATCTCGTGCAGGCCGAACATTTCCTTGATCTCGGCCAGCTCCTCCGGCGCCGGATCCACCGTGCCCAACCAGACGAACGCACCGGCCTCCCGCTGCGCCGCCGCCTCGGTCAGCGTCAGCGCCTCGACCCGCTCCCGACGACCATCCCGGTACACCGCACAGTCCACGATCACCAGCCCGTGGTTCCCGGCCGAAGTTGCGGTTAACCGTGTCGCCGGCTGGGAACCCACGCTGAAACCAATGACTACTGATAACTAAGGAGCCCGGGATGTCGCTCGCAGGGAAACTTCGTCGCGCACCGCTCCGGCTGGCCACCGGTGCCTACATTGTGAACTCCGGGATCGGGAAGCTCAGCGCCGGTGACGCCGGCGCCGAGGGCATCCACGGCATGGCCGCCGGTGCGTACCCGGTCGTCAAGCGGGTCGAGCCGAAGGTGTTCACCCAGGTGCTCGCTGCGGGCGAGATCATCGTCGGGTCGGCTCTGTTGCTGCCGGTCGTGCCGGCCGGGCTCGCGGGTCTGGCGCTGGCCGGGTTCGGTGCGGCGCTGCTCGGGCTGTACGCGCGTACGCCCGGTGTCCACGACAAGCACTACCGCCCCACCCAGGAGGGCGCCGGGCTGGCCAAGGACATCTTCCTGGTCGGCATCGGCGCCGGATTGGTAATCGATGCCGCGCTGGCGGAGTCGCCGATCACCAACACCGACTGACCGCTTCCCTCAGCACACCTGAGTTGCCCCACCGGGCGTCGGCCTGGCGTCACTCGCGAATTGGTGCGTCACTCTCCCCGCCCACGCCTTGCTCATGCTGCAACAGGAGCGCCGCGTACACGGCGAGAGTGAGGCCTGCCCCGCTCACACTGGATCATGAGCGGGGCGTGGGCGGCGCGAGCATCGGGTGCCGTCGCACCACAGGACCGCACGCTCACCCGATGACGGTGAGGCGCTGCTTCTGCGTTCGGACGTTCCCGGCGGCATCGGTGGCCGAGACGGCGACGGTGTGCGCGCCGGCCTTGAGGGTCGGCCACGCCACCGACCAGGTGCGCGTCGACGACACGACGACGGCGCGCGGGATCCCGTCCACGGCAACACTCATGATGCTGCCGGCCGGCACGTTGACCCGCCCACTGATCGTCGGGGTAGTTGTTTTTGTCGACGCGACAGAACCCCCGTTGATCACGATCGACGGAGCGATCGTGTCGACCGTGAGCTTCTGCCAGGCGGTGCGCAGGTTGCCGGCGGCGTCACGCACTGTCGCCTTGACCGTGTACGTGGTGGACTGGAGCGAGCGGGACGTCACGGACCAGGCGCCCGCCGCGGTGACCGTGCCGGTGAGCGTCTGACCGGCCACCAGCACGGTGATGACAGTGCCGGACGGGGCGTCCGTCCGGCCGCTGATGGTCGGAGCCGCGTCCCTGGTCAGCCGGGCCACCCCACCATCGATCGACAGGACCGGGATCACCGTGAGGCGCTGCTTCTGGGTGCCGACGTTCCCGGCGGGGTCGGTGGCGGAGACGACAACGCTGTGCACACCGGCCGTGAGTCGCGTCGACGTCACCGACCAGGTGCGCGTCGACGACACGACAACGTCAGAAGTGATTCCGTCGACGGCGACCTTGATCTTGCTGCCGGCCGCGACGTTGACCCGCCCGCTGATCGTCGGGGTGGCCGACTGGGTTGACACCGCGGAACCCCCGTTGATCACGACCGCCGGAGGGATCGTGTCGACCGTGAGGGTTTGCGACGAGGTCACCGTGGCGCCGTTCGACGCAGAGACCTTGACGACAACCTGGTGACTCCCCTGGGTGAGCGTTGTCGGGACGACGCTCCAGCCACCCGTCGGCGAGATGAGGCTGGTGAGATTCTGGCCACCGACCGAGACGGTGGCGGTGCGCCCGGCGACCGCCGTCGATGTTCCGCTGATGGTGGGCTTGGCCTGGTTGGTGAAAGCCGTCGCGCCGCCGTTGACGGTGATGGACGGCGTGGTCTTGATCGGCGTGACGGTTGCGGCGGACAGGTTTCCGATCAGGTGCGTGCCGACGACGGACCCCGACGCTGCGGTGAAGCCGAACTGGTAGGTCGCCGGCGCGGCGTCGGTCATCGTGTACTGCAGGACCTGCTTGAGGTCGGCGTCGGGTGAGAAGGCCGCGTAGACGGTCACTGTCGGAAAGCGACCGGGCGAGACCGTCACCCGGAATGTGCGCGCCATCGCGGGCGTGACGACGCTAGGGTCGGCGACCGTGAGGTGAAGCTTCTGCGAAGCGGTCGACAGGTTGGTCGATGCCAGATAGCAGTAGCCGGACTTGCCCGAACCCGGCCCGCGGAGAACCACCGAATTGGCCTGGAAAGCCGCTGACTCCCTGGTTGCGCAGCCGGTGCCGTGACCGTCGCCGGAGCTCGCAAACGCGCCATGCGCATCGAGGCCCACGCCGAGGTACGCGCCGGCGATGCCGTTGGGTGCGGTTGGCATGTTCGTGTTCTGCGCGTAGCCGAGCGAGCTGCCCGGTCCGCCCGGCGCGGTGATGCCGGCGGCACCGTCGGCGAGAAAGAAGCTCAGCCCGTCGCCCCCGTAATTGGCGGTGCCGTACTGCCACTGGTCGAACGTCACGTCGAGGCCGAGAGCCGATGCAGACGGCTTCGTGTAGACCGCGCCGCCCTTGCGGTTGGCGGTGGCGTCGGTCAGCTGCAGGTACCCCGTCTGAGACTTGACGGACGGCGATCCGACGCGGAGGGCACACGCGCCCAACGACGAGGCGGATACCGGGGCCGCGGTTGCACGGGTCAGGCAGCCGTCGCCCAGCGCGCGCCACGAGCCGTCGGACACGGTCGCACCGGTGAACGATTCGGACACGAGAACCGAACCCGTCGGGACGGTGGCGACGGGGGCTGCGGCTGCCGGAGCGGCGAACGCGACGAGCGCGACCACAGCCGGCACCAGCACACCCACCATCAAATGCTTGCTGGCGGATCGGTGGCGCTCGGTGGCCAGATTGCTGGAAGGCACGGTGTTCCCCTTGCATCGCATGGTGTTCGAGACACGTGACGTGCCGCGCGAATCGGTACTGGGCTGACGGTAGGGGTGGCACCTGATGCTGCCTCTCAGCAATTCGTCAGGGTTTGGTCAAGCAGCCTGCTGTTCCGGGCAGGTCGATTCGGTTCCCGCCCGTCGGGAAACAGATCCGCCATGGCAGACAAGAACAGCGGCAGAGCCAACGACGGGGCAGACGTCGACAGCGTCTGGGACGACTGGAATGACGCGGTCAACATGACGGCATCGGAGATCGAGAAGTGGCTCGACACCGAGGAATCGCAATCCGTCGGTGACAAGAAGGGTGGCGGTGAGTCCGTCGGTCACCATTCAGGAAGGCGGATCGTCGAGATACTCCGGACCAAGAAGGCCGACCTGACCGACGACGACGTGCAGTGGATGCACAAGGTGGTCGGTTACGTGCACCGGCACCTGGCCCAGGGACCGTCGTCCGATGTCGAGCATTCGCGCTGGCGGTACTCGCTGATGAACTGGGGAAACGATCCGCTCAAGAAGTGATGCGGCACAACAGCGGTCGCGGCGGCGCGGCCCTCCTGCACTGATCAGGAGGGCCGCCCTCCTGGTTCGATCAGGAGGTCCGCCGCTGCCTACCTGCCGAGCCTGCCGATGACCTCGACGTTGGTCGCCTGCACCAGCCTGCCCAGGTCGTCATACGCGGCGACCGCGACCTGGCCGGCCGTCGCGATCCGCATGGCCGCCCTTGCGTCCTTCTTGCTGAGCCGGAGCGACTCGTAGCCCTCGTATTCGGGGTACTGCTGAACCAGCCTGGCCGGCAGCCCTCGCCGGTCCAGGGTCAGGGGCAGCGATGACCCGCCGATGGTTTCGGCGTCCACCTGCAACGAATCCGCCGGCCCCCAGTGCAGCCGGTAGGTCCAGCCTCGCCGATCCTCGGGCAGGTTCCAGGCGATGGTGTCGGCGGCCAGCCAACCTCCGCGTGCGGCGGACAGATCCGGCCCGAGGTCGGGAGCGAAGGCCGACACCGCGATGGTCTTGGTCGAGGCCTGGTAGGCAATGGTGGTCGCCAGGCCCTCCTCGACCGTGAAGCTCACCGGAGTCCCATCACCGACGCTCACCGAATAGGTACCGGCCGGAATGTCGATCGTGGTGAACGAGTACGACCCATCCCCATCGGGATCCTGCAACCAGGACCGCATGCAGCTGACATCGTTGTCGGCTGCACAGCCCAGTTCGGACTGGAAATCCCCCGTCGCGACCAGGATCGGGTTCAGCTCGGTGTTCGTCACCCAGTGGGTGCGGTGGTCGTAGTAGAAGCTGACCTGCCCGCCATCGGTGGTGTACGGGATGTCCGAGCCGTTGAGGTTGCCGCCCGCGCCGTAGTTCTCGTCCCACGACCGGTTGGTGGCCGCCTTGAACGCGTACTGCCCGGCTTGCGGCGAGAAGGTGCCCTTCCAGACACCGTCGTCGTCGAGGGTCAACTGGATCTGGTCGCACGGCGGGTCCCAGTCGGCCGCACAACCGATCTCGCTGCCGTGGCTGCCCGGCACGGACACCGCATCGGGCTGGGTGATCGGCCCCAGCACGATCCCCGGGTCCGCGGACGGCTGCGGCTGTCCGACCACGGCGCTGGTGGAGACCACCCCGAAGTCGCGGTCGTGATCGCGGGCGATGGCCCGGTACTCGACGGGGGTGCCCTGCGGGAGCGCGTCGACGTCGTGGAAGACCCGGTAGGGGGCGTTGTCGTCGGTGCCCAGCAGCTGCCAATCCGTGGTCCCGACCGGCCGCCAGGCGAAGGTGACCTGGGTGAAGTCGTTGCCGGGGACCGTGACACCGATCTCGGCGCGGCCGGTGACGATGCCGGTCGGGCCCGGCGTCACGAACTCCGGCTTCGGGGCGATCCGGTCAGGGCGGAGCGCCGAGTTGGCCTTGTAGACCACCGCCGACAGCGGCGGGACGGACACGGTGACCCTGCCCTCGGCATCGGTGCGCACGCGATCGCGCCGGACCGACTTCGGCCAGATGCCTTTGAGGGTGCTCCGAGCCGACTGGTAGGTCTCGAACGTCGCGGTCTGTTCGGTCGCTGCATTGTTGATCGCGACCACGTACTCGACCTGCTGTTTCGCGTCCATCCTGCTGAACGCGAAGATCCCGGGACCGTCGGTGGCGAACCGGTGGACCTGGGCGCCGTCGGCCAGCGCCGGGTGCTTCTCCCTGAGGTCGGCCAATCCGGCGATGTGCCTGTACAGCGGGTGGCGGGTATCGAAGTTGTTGTCGGCCGTTGTGGCGTCGGTGCCGATCAGGTCGAAGGTGTCGTTGTGCAGTTCGACCTGGCTCGCGAACATGTCCTCGCGCGCACGCTGGTCGCCGATTCCTCCGGGAACATCCTTCGGCGCGGAGAACCCCTGCTCGTCGCCGTAGTAGACGACCGGCTGACCGCGGGTCAGGTACATCAACGAGTGAGCCAATTCGTCGCGTTCGAGCAGTTCGTTCTCGGAGAACGGTTCCTGCCGCAGGAAGCTGCCGACCCGGCCCATGTCGTGATTGCCCAGGAACGTGGGCAGCGAATACGCGTTGGAATCGGCGTCGGTGAAGTAGTCGTCCAGGGCGTAGAAGTCTCGCAATTCCGTTGTGGCCTTGCCCTTCGCGAAATTGACCCCGCTGCCCTGGAAGCCGAAGTCCACCGTCGCCTGCAGGCGCCCCTCCGTCGTGTACTGCGACATGAACCGCGGATCGGCGTCGTAGACCTCGCCGAACATGAAGAAGTCCTTGTTGCCCTGCGACGCGGCATACCCCTGCAGTTCGGGACCGAACTGCTTCCAGAAGTCCATGTTCACGTGCTTGACGGTGTCGATCCGGAAGCCGTCGACTCCGGAGTCCCTCACCCAGGTCTTGTAGATGTCGATCATGCCCTTGACCACCTCGGGACGCTCGGTCCACAGATCGTCCAGGGCGGAGCGATTACCCGAAGGGAAATCCCCGTACTCGCTGTTCTCGCCGGAGAACGTCGAGGTTCCGCGGTTGTGGTACATCGTCGGATCGTTCAACCAGTTCGGGACCTTCACGGTGCTGTCCTGCGGGGTGCGGAAGGTGGGGACGTAGGGGAAGGAAACCTCAGGGTCGACATCGGGAAAATCGTCACCGATGAAGGTGAAGTCGCGGTCGTCGAACGGATTTCCTTCGGCGTCCTTGTACGGCGCTTCTGCCTTCGTCTTGTACGGCACCTGCCCGGTGGCGTCGTACGCCGAGTCCTCGTAGTCCAGGACGTCCGCGGTGTGATTGGTGATGATGTCGAAGAACACCTTCATCCCGCGCTTGTGGGCGAGGTCGATTAGGGTCTTGAGTTCCTGATTCGTTCCGAGGTGCGGATCGATCTGGGTGAAATCGGTGATCCAGTACCCGTGGTACCCGGCCGATTCCGTTCCTTCCGCGCCCTGAACCGGCTTGTTCTTGAAGGACGGCGTCATCCAGATCGCGGTGGTGCCCAGACCCTGGATGTAGTCGAGCTTCTTGGTCAGGCCCTTGAGGTCGCCGCCGTGGAAGAACGCCTGGTCGGTGGGGTCGAAACCGTGATCGAGGCGGTCGCCCGCGATACCCGCCGTGTCGTTGTAGGGGTTGCCGTTCCGGAAACGGTCGGCCATGACGAAATAGAAATTCTCCCGCGTCAGGTCCTTGCGCAGGCTGCTGCCGGCGAGCCTGCGGTCGGCGGCGGTCAGCCCACCCGCCGGTTTCGCCGGGCCCACTGAAACCCGGTGCGTCGCATGGTCGTAGGTGAACCGCAGTTCGGTGGGCTCGTCGATGGCCAGCGGGATGTTGCCGTCGGGCAGGCCGAAGGTGGCGTCGCCGTAGTTCTCCGCCCAGGCTCCGTTCAGCCGCACCTTGTAGACGTAGTCGTAGGGCTCGACTGGATCACCGGCCGGGACGGTGAAGGTGCGGGAATACAGCGTCTCGGAACCGCGCACCGGGAGAAGATCGGTGGCGCTGCAGCTCTCGCTCCAATCCGCCTCACAACCGAGCTCGCTCATCAGGCTGCCCATCAGGGTGACCCGGACCGGGGCCGGCGTGTGGTCGGCCGCCGCCGGAGTCGCCACTGCCAGGGAACCGAGGACAATCACCGTCCCGGCAAGGGCAAGGACGCGGGAACGAGACTGCAGAACGGACATGCGACGGCTCCAGGTGGGAGTGGGTGCCGGGGATGGAATGTGACCCTAACCACACCTACCGAGTGCTAACAACCGTCTCTTTTCGGATGGATCGGATGAATGCGTCCGAATAGGATTCGAGCCGTGACCCCAGTGGACGATTACCTCGCCGGAGTCGGCGAACCTGAAAGAAGCGCCCTGGAGCATGTCCGGGCGTTGGTCACCGCTGCGGTCCCGGATGTGACGGAAGGCGTCAGCTACGGCATGCCTGCGCTGAAGCACCGAGGCAAGCCACTGCTGGGGTTCACAGCAGCGAAGAACCACCTCAGCGTGTTCCCGTTCAGCCCGGCGGCCATCGACGCGGTGCGGGACCGGCTCGCCGGGTTCTCGCTGTCGAAAGGCACCGTCCGATTCTCCCCTGCCGCTCCCATCCCTGACGACGTGCTCACCGATCTGGTGTTGTTCAGGGTGCGGCAGATCGATTCCGTTACCTGATCGATTTCACAATTAGTGACTGTTTGATCGCACTCTGTTGATGCTATGGCCTACGCTGCCGCGAGGGGTTCATGCGGGTGATCGATGGGGGCCGTGCGGATGAGCGACGTCACCACCATGTCCGGAGCAGCGTCCGGGGCGGCGTCCGGGGTGACGCCGCCGCGGATGTCCAAGGCGCAGATGAATGTCGTCTTCCTGACGATCCTGCTGGGAATGCTACTGTCGGCGTTGGACCAGACGATCGTCTCGACGGCCCTGCCGACCATCGTCAGCGACCTGGGCGGCGGAGCCCATATGAGCTGGGTCGTCACGTCCTACATGCTCGCCGAGACCATCTCCACGGTGCTCGCGGGCAAGTTCGGTGACCTCTTCGGTCGAAAGAGGATCTTCCAGCTCAGCGTGTTGATCTTCATCGTCGGGTCGTTCTTCTGCGGGCTCGCCGAGGACATGACGACGTTGATCATCTTCCGCGGGGTGCAGGGCATCGGCGGCGGCGGGCTCGCCGTCACGGCCACCGCATTGATCGGTGAAGTCATCCCCCTGCGGGAAAGAGGCAAGTATCAAGGCGCTCTCGGCGCCGTGTTCGGCGTCACGACCGTGCTCGGGCCGCTGCTCGGTGGGTTGTTCACCGACCACCTGTCGTGGCGGTGGGCCTTCTACGTCAACGTGCCGATCGCGATCATCGTCATCCTGCTCGCCGCCCGCACCATCCCCGGAGGGCGAGGCGGGCGGCGGCCGAAGATCGACTACCTGGGCGTGCTGTTCGTGTCGCTGGGGGCCAGCGGACTCATCCTGGCGACCTCCTGGGGCGGCACGCAGTACCCGTGGGGATCGGCCACCATCATCGGCCTCTTCGGGGCCTCGCTGATCTCGCTCGCCATCTTCGTCTGGGTCGAGATCCGTGCCGAGGAGCCCATCCTGCCGATGCGGTTGTTCCGCGGGCGGGTGTTCACGGTGGCCTCGATCCTGAGCTTCGTCGTGGGCTTCGCGATGATGGGATCGATCACCTTCCTGCCCACGTTCCTGCAGTACGTGAGCGGCGCGTCAGCCACCTCCTCCGGACTGCGGATGCTCCCGATGGTGATCGGCCTGCTCCTGACGGCGATCGCCAGCGGCAACGCCGTCGGCCGCACCGGTCGCTACCGCATGTTCCCCATTGCGGGCGCGGCCGTCACCGCGCTCGGGCTGTATCTGATGTCCCTGCTGGACCAGGACACGCCCTTGCTGGTGGAGTCGGTGTACTTCTTCGTCCTCGGCGCCGGAATCGGCCTGATCATGCAGATCCTGACCCTGATCGTCCAGAACACCACCGACTACCGGGATCTCGGCACGGCAACCTCTGGTGTCACCTTCTTCCGGACACTCGGTGGATCGTTCGGCGCGGCCGTCCTGGGCAGCATCTACTCGAACAACCTGGCCGACCGACTGCCGGTCGCCCTGGTCGAGGCGCCCGGGGTGTCACCGCAGGTCGCGACGAGCCCCGAGGCACTGTGGGCCCTGCCGGAGGCAACCCGCGCGCCGGTGGTCGAGGCCTACGCGGCATCACTGCACAACGTCTTCCTCTGGGCCGTCCCGGTGGCGCTCCTCGCACTGGTCGTGGCGTTCTTCCTGCCCCAGGTGACGTTGCGCGGCACCGACCGTGCCTCCGGGACCGGTGAGGGATTCGCCATTCCCGAGGGTTCAGAGTCCGACACTCAGCTGGAGAACGTCATCGGGCAGGTGCTGCGGAAGAAGGGGGCGTCGGCCGCCCCAGAGGTCCTTGCCGCATCGGGCACCGCGCTGGACCTGCCGACCTCGTGGGGCGTGATGGGCGTCTACCTGCGCGACGCCATCACAGGCGGGGCCACCCAGTCCTCCATCGAACGGAGTGTCGGGGTGCCCCCGGGGGTGCTGCGCTCGTTCTTCGACGAGATCGTCACGGCCGGTTACCTCACCCGCAGTGGTGACGTTCTGCGGCTCACCGGATCCGGGCAGGTCGAGGTCGACAGGATCGTCACCGCCTGGCGTAGCTGGCTGCTGCGCGAACTGGAAGAGTCCCTGCCCGCCATCGAGTCCGGACGCACCGTCGACGACCCGACCCAGGCGGCCAGGATCAACGCAGCCGTCGACCGGATGGTGGTCCGGCTGGTGCGGGAGGACGAGGTCGAGTCCGCGCCGGCCGAGGGCCGCTGAGCCGTCGTCGGTTGAACCGACGTCAGCTGAGCCCTTTCGGTTGAGCCGTCTTCGGCTGAGCCGTCGTCAGCTGAGTTGGGCGCGGTAGTACTCGAGCATGGCCGGGTAGTAGTCCCGGTCGAAGTCGATGGCGGCGACATCGCCGCCAATCTCCGCGGCGACCAGGCGGTCGAGGTAGAACTCCCAGCCCGGACCGACGCTCTCGGCCTCCACGGGGTCGATGTCGGGCTGGGTGAAGGTCAGGCGGGTGCCGCCGTCGATGGCGGTCAACGCCAGCCGGAGCTTCCAGACATTGCTTCCGGAGTGGGATGTCACCGCGAGCAGTCGCGGCGGATCGCACTCGTCGATGTCCACCTCTTCGGCCGGCGCCTCGCCCTCTGCGTTCATCTGGAGGAGGACGCGACCGCTGGCCGGGTCGCCGGAGTAGGTCCCGATCCAGCGCGCCAGCCGGTCGGATTCGGTGATGGCCGCCCACACCACATCTGGCCCGCTGCTGAAGTCCCTCGTCACGACGAGAACCGCACTGCCCTCGGGGGTCCGTTCGATCCGACCGGTGGGATTCACGCTCATGCGATGTCCTCTCGTGGGGGGTTTGCCTTCGGCCGTGCCGGAGGAGCGTCTGCTGATGTGCGCCGGTCGCGCTCGGTCCGGCGAACTTCGGTGTCCAGTGCGTCCAGCGCGTTGGCCGTCAGCGGCGCGGGATAGCTGTTCTGCCGCAACCGATCCAGGAATGTGTGTACCTCGCCCAGGGCCTGTGGCTGCAAACGGTAATGACGCTCCCGCCCACGGTCCTCGGCCTGTACCAACCCCGCCTCGACCAGCAATCGCAGATGACGGCTGACCGCCGGCCGGGTGATGGGCCGGCCTGCAGCCAGATCGACCACCCGCATCGGGCCGCCGGCGACCGCGACGAGCAGATCCCGGCGGACCGGGTCGGCGAGAGCGGCGAAGGCGTCCATCGGCCAATGGTAACAGGTCCCTTACCAATTGGCCAGGCCGCGACCTCGGCCACCGACGAGGCCGCCAACTGGCGGATGACAGGTTGACACATCATTTATTCAGCTCGCCGGCGTAATGCGTCGGCGGTTTCTGCCGGCCATAGATCTGCATCGTTCAATGGTCGTTCCGAGTTTCAAATTCTGAGCCATCATCATTCTGCGGGTTCGCTCAACTTTCGAGCACGGTCGTCAGTGCAAATTCGAACTGAGCCGTCAAGTGGCAGGTGACTGCCGCCTCAACTCTGGTCAGCCCGCGTCCACCGGGGGCATCGATCAGGGTTGACAACTTTTGGTCCATCTGCGCGGGGCGGCGGTCTCGATCCGTAAATCTGACGCAGTGGTGGGTGAAACATGCTGGTGCGCAACCCGAGAGGGTGTGAACGCGGACTGACAAGTCTCACCCTAGGTAGCGCTTCTGTTCGCGAAGGGTACTACCGAGCAGGGATCGGGCGGGAGACTTTTCTTTTCGACAGAGCGTGACTCGCGACTGTTTCTCGCATCGTGCTCCCACCCCCGGAATTACGCGGTTCCATGATTTGCCATGCTATCTTTCGATCGGTAGCCCCATTCGGGGGACGGTCCATCGACTATTTTGCTGTGGCCGCATGCCCTTTTTGAACTCCGGCAAGGAAGGCCATCATGGCCCAGCGAATGTCCCGCATGAAAAAGACCATCGTCATCGCGTCAGTAGCGGCGTTGACCATCGGCGGGGCCGGTGTGGCGTTTGCTTACTGGACCTCCACCGGGACTGGTGTGGGTGAGGCGCAAACCGGGCAGGAAGCCGTGTTCACTATCACCAGCGAGGACGCTGTGGGCGAGATCTCGCCGGGTAGTCCCGGTCAGACGATTGACTTCACGGTGACCAACCCCGGTCCAGGAACGCTGCTTTTCAGTTCGGTCACGGTCCGTCTGGCCACGGCGAACGGCATTCAATGGGTGCCGACCGGCGCTTGCAACTTCGACGACTACACCGCAACCATCAGCGACGCGCCCGATCCCATCCAGCTGGCTGCGGCAGCCTTCGTCGTAGGTGAGGCGACGGTGACGTTGGCGAATACTGCCGTGAGCCAGGATGACTGCCAGGGCCAGACAGTCCCGCTGTATTTCGAGGCGTCTTCCGCCGAACTACCTCTCTAGCTCGAGACTGCTCCGGAGGGCTGCCTTCAGGCGGCCTCCCGGAGCGCTCCTCAGCGCCCCGGCCCGCGGTCCGCGGATGACTCCTTCGCCACACCTACAGATTGCTGCCCCGCAATGATCATGCCCTGCACGGGAACTCGGGCTCACCCCGAGTCTCGCGTCAAGCGCAGGGCCGGCATTCTCATCAGTCTCATGACCTGCATGGCGGTCATCGCTACGGCCGCCGCCACGCCCGCCCTGGCTTTCTGGACCGGAACCGGATCCGGATCCGCTCTGGCACTCACCGCAACGCTGGCCCCTCCAACCGCGGTCACGGCGCCCGTTGCCGCAGTCCCGGACGTCCCAGTCAGCTGGACCGCGAGCGCCGGCGTCATTCCCGCCGGGTACTTCGTCACCCGGTACGACGGGACGACGACCGCAGCCGCGTGCGGCACCGGCCCGACATCGCTGATCCTGACCACGTCCTGCACCGACTCCGCCGTATCCGAGGGAACTTTCACCTACCTCGTCACGGCCGTCTACAGGTCTTGGACGGCGCGGAGCCTTCCCAGCGGGCCTGTGACCGTCGAGAACGCCGTAGCGGTGACCTTTCTCGCCCAGCCGACCGACACCACGGTGAACACACCGGTCACGCCGGCAGTGACCGTCACCCTGCGGACAGCCGGCGGTGAAAGGTCCCAGCGGGCCGGAATCACCGTCACCATCGCCATCGTCGTCAACCCGGTCGGCGGCGTGCTCGCCGGAGTCACCACCGCCGTGACCGATGCCTTCGGTGTGGCCACCTTCAACAACCTCTCCATCAGCAAGTCGGGGGTCGGCTACGTTTTGACGGCCACCAGTCCGGGACTGACCTCCGACGCAAGCGCGCCGTTCACCGTGTCGCCCCCACCGACTCTCGGTGCTGCGCAGAGCTTCTCGGTTCTCGCGGGCACGGCGGTGGTGAACGTCGGGGCTGCGACAACCGTGAGCGGGGACGTCGGCGTCAGCACAGGGGTGTCCATCACCGGCTTTCCCGCCGGCTCGGTGGGTGGCGACAGCCACGTCAACGACGCGGCCGCTGTGGCCGCCCAGGCCGCGCTGCTGGCCGCCAACGACACACTCACCGCTCTGCCGCCGACGAGAGCCATCGGCGGTGACTTGAACGGTCTCACCTTCCTGCCGGGGGTGTATTACAGCGGGGCCGCGCTTGCGTTGACCGGCACCGTTACGCTCGACGGTGGCGGCGATACCAACGCGGTCTTCGTCTTCCAGATCAATGCCGCCTTCGACACCGCCGCCGCCAGTGCTGTCGTCCTGACCAACGGGGCCCGGGCCGCCAACGTCTACTGGGTCGCCCTGGGCGCGGCAGGCACGGGCGCCGGCGCGGCGCTGTCCGGCAGCATCCTCGCCAAGGGCGCGATCACATTGGGCGCTGGAACTGTTCTGATCGGACGAGCCCTTTCCCGTGACGCCGTCACGCTTGCGTCCAGCACGGTCCGGTTCACCCTCGCCGTGCCTCCCACGATCAGCATCACCGGCGGAAGCGCCGCCTTCACCAAGGACACCGCGCCGATCATCGCCGGGACGAGCAGCGCACCACCATCGAGCCCGGTCACCGTGAGCGTTGCGGGGCAGGTGCTTTCCACGGCCGTCACCGGCAGCGGCGCGTGGACTGTCACAGCAGCGACGCTCGCCGCCGGCACGTTCGCCGTGGTGGCACGAGTGCGTGACGCCGCCGGCAACGGAGCCGCCGCGACCCAGCAACTGACGGTCGAGGTGAACCCTGCCCCGGTGAACCTGCAGACCGCGAGAGCCTTCGCGGTGCTGGCAGCGACCTCCATCGTGAGCACCGGCGCGACCGTGCTGGACGGCGACCTGGGCGAGAGTCCCGGGGTCGTCGTCGACGGATTCCCGCCCGGCGTCGTCAACGGAGCGATGCACGTCGACAACCCCACCGCCGCAGCTGCGCAGGTCGATCTGCTCACCGTCATCAACGAGCTCGCGGCACGTACTCCGCATACCCAGATCACCGGAAACCTGGCGGGTCGGACCTTCCACCTCGGGATCCACCACCAAACCGCCGCCATGGCCCTGACCGGCACCGTGACACTCGATGCGGAAGGCAACCCGGACGCGATCTTCGTCTTCCAGACCGACGCCGCATTCGACACCGCCGCGAGCAGCAGCGTCGTCCTGGCCAACGGAGCGCAGGCCGCCAACGTCTACTGGGTCGTCGCGGGCGCCGCCGGGACCGGGGCAACCAGCTCGATGTCGGGCACCATTCTCGCCCGCGGCGCCATCACCCTCGGCGCAGGCACGGTGCTGGCCGGAAGGGCTCTGTCACGGGGCGCCGTCACCCTGGCCGGCAACCCCATCACCGTGCCAGTTCTGGCCGGCTTCGCCCGCATGCGAGCGGTGCTTCACAGTGCAGACGACAGCGCATCCCCCGGCACCACTGACCAGACCCCCTTACCCCCGACGGACCCGGCAACTGTCACCGTCTCCTCCAGCGAGACGACCCCGGCGCCGCCCGGGACAACGCCCCCGCCGCCTGGGACGACATCGCAGAGTGCGGTCCTCACAGCGGAGACAACCCCCGACGTGACGCCGGAATCCACGCAAAGTGCCGCGGAAGCAACGCCGGAGACGACACCCCTGGCGGACCCCTGCGCCCAGGCAACGACGGAGACACCACCACCGACATCCCCAGCAGCCTTGCCGCCCACGGAAACCACCCCGGACGTGACGCCGACGAGCACACCCCCGTCGGCGTGCGCCCGGACAATGCTCGTCTCGAGCGCCCCGATCACGTCGACCGAGCAGGCACTCGACCACCCGGAAACACTGCCGGAATCCTCGCCCGAATCCCCTCCCGCACCGACCAGCGGCATTCCGTCCGCCTCGACGGCGGTGGCCACGCCATGACGTGTGAACCAGTCGCAGACTCCGGCCGTCCCGGGAATTCCGGACCGATCGCCTACACCGGACTGCCAGTCGGCCTGCTGCTCACGGTGGCCGTCAGCTGCCTTCTTGCCGGGGCGGTGTTACTGCTTCTCGCCCGGCGTCGGCGCAGGGTGCTCAGCGTGACACTCCTCGTCCTTCTGCTCGGCGGTGCGGCGATGTCGATCAACCTCGGCATTTCCGCGGAGGCAAGGACACCCGACTGCCCCCCGGGTCACGACTCGCTGACCTTCACCCAGACGTCGGTGTTGGAGGGGCTGGCGCCGGGTGTCGGCCCGGTGGCAATCACCGGCGTCGTGACGAACAACAGCACTGACGTTGTAGAACTCATGGCCATACACGTCGAGATCACCGGAGTGACAACGGAACCGGGATCCGCAGCGGGAGGCTGCGACGCCAGCGACTATCTCCTGGTCGACTCACGGATGCCGGTTGGCCGGACCCTGGCACCCGGTGGCTCCATCACCTTTGCCGGGGCGTCCATCGGCTTCAGCAACAAGTCCACCAACCAGGACACCTGCAAGGGGGCCACCGTCCACCTGCTGTATACGGCCAACCCGACCTGACGGCAGCTGTCACCCCGTTCGGTCGAGTACCCGGTCCAGCCATCGGAACAGCGCGTGGGGAAACACCTCTCGACCGGCCATCTCGCAATGCCCGACGACGCCGTCGGACTTCCCCAACTTCACGTACTCGTGCGGGTGCGCCCCGATTGCCGCGCGGGGTGACGGAACGCCGCACGGCACGATGGACATTCTGGTTCTGCCGGGGTCGGACAGCGACTCGACCCGGCGATGAGTCACGGTGAGCCGAGGAGTCTTGTTCCTGACGCGAGGAGGCGGGATGGCAGACGGCGGCGACCTTTTTGATCCCATCTGGGCGGTGCCGGAGGCGCAGGTCACCGACGGGCGGCTACCCGGCTACGCCGCGGCGGTCCGGATCGGCGGCCGGGTGGCGACCAGAGTCGGCGGCCGGATGTCGTTCGACGCGGGCAGCGCACCGGTGAGCGATCGGGCGCTGTTCCGAATTGCCTCGTTGACCAAACCCATCGGTGCGGCCCTCGCCCTCACCCTCATCCAGGACGGCACTGTGGCGTTGGACGATCCGATTGCCCGGTGGATCCCGGAAGCAGCCCATCCGCGGGTTCTTCAGGAGCCCGACGGTGTGCTGGATTCCACGGTTGCCGTTGACCGGCCGATCACCGTCCGGGATCTGCCCGCCGGCACCTCCGGCTGGGGTGCCGTGTTGGCCGAGAATGCGCTGCAACGAAGGATGATCGAGCTGGGTGTCTACCCGGGCGCGATCACCCCCGACGTCACCGCCGACGAGTTCGTCGCCCGGGTGACGGCATTGCCGCTCGCCTTCCAACCCGGTGCCGGCTGGCTGTATCACACCGGCATGGACCTGCTCGGGGTTTTGCTGGTCAGGGCGTCCGGACAATCATTGCCAGACCTGCTCGCCGAGCGGGTGACCGGCCCGCTCGGCATGGAGTCGACCGTGTTCTGGACAGCGGAGGTCGATAGGCTGCCTGTCGCCTACGAGGGCAAACCGGGGGAGGTCCGGGTCCTGGACATGCCAGACGGGCACTTCACCGCACGTTCGGCCGGCGGGGCCCCGACCTACGAAGCGCTGGCCTCCGGGTTGCTGAGCACGATCGGCGATCTGCTGCGCTTCTTCTGCGCCATGGCGGACGGTGGCGGTCCGGTTCTCACGGCAGAGTCGGTCGCCGAGATGACGTCCGACGCGCTGACCGAAACCCAACGCGCATCGGGCGTTCCGCTGCTCGGCCCGGGTGAATCCTGGGGACTGGGCACCGGCGTGGACATCGATGCGACGGAGCAGTGGAAGTCAGTGGGTCGGTGGGGATGGGCAGGCGGGACCGGGACCATCGCCTATGTCGACCCTGTGCGGGACACCGTCTCGATCCTGCTGACCCAACGCGGCATCGAGGGCGCGGCAGACCTTTTCGAGCCGTTCTGGGCCGCGGTGGCCGGCGCATCCGATGCGCTTCGGCCGGGAGATCAGCCGGCCAGGTCGGCGAACCTCGAGTAGTGCAACTGGTGCGCCACAGCGACGGTTGCGGTCGGCCCGTTCCGGTGCTTGGCGACGATCAGGTCGGCCTCACCCGCCCGCGGGTCGTCGGCCTCCCACGCGTCGGGCCGGTGCACCAGGATCACCATGTCGGCGTCCTGCTCCAGTGATCCGGACTCACGCAGATCCGACAGCATTGGCCGCTTGTCGGTGCGCTGTTCGGGACCACGGTTGAGCTGGCTGAGCGCGATGACGGGCACCTCGAGCTCCTTGGCCAGCAGCTTCATCTGCCGGGAGAACTCGCTGACCTCCTGCTGCCGGGACTCGACCCGCTTGCCGGACGTCATCAGCTGCAGGTAGTCCACGACGATCAGCTTCAGGTCGTGGCGCTGCTTGAGCCGGCGGGCTTTGGCCCGGATCTCCATCATCGTCATGTTCGGTGAGTCGTCGATGAACAGTGGGGCGTCGGAGATCTCGGTCATCCGCCGGACGATCTTCTGCCAGTCCTGCTCGCCCATCGTGCCGGCCCGCATGTGCGAGAGCCGGATACCGGCCTCCGCCGACAGCAGCCGCATGGTGATCTCGGTCTTGCTCATCTCCAGCGAGAAGATCACCGAAGCCTGGTGGTGCTTCACCGCCGCGTGCCGGGCCACGTCCAGCGCCAGGGTCGAGTTGTGCGTCGGGATCATCGACCGCCCGGCGAGGTACAACCGATCCGCATTGTCGACCTGGACGCATCGGACCGGCACGCTCGGCAGCTGGCGCACATCGACGATGTGATGGCTCTCGTGGTCGCGGTGCCAGTCGCTGCCGACCGAACATGCCTTGCGGGGCAATCGCGCAAGCGCACTGCGGGAACGGACCACGATCTCCCACACCGGCGGCCGGGGATGACCCTCATGACTCAGGTACCTGCGCTGCAGCCGGGAAGCGCATCCCAGCGAGGCCAACACTTCCCGCAGTGACTGCGCAAGCTCGACGTCCGTCGTGCTGAGCCGGTACCGGCCATGGTCATCCACATCTCCGTCACTGTCCATCAACCCCTGCACCAGCGCGGTGCGCTGTTCGACGGCGCTGCGCCGGTAAGCCGCGGGCACCTGCCGACCACGGTGCAGCCCCAGCTGCCGCCAGCTCTCCTGCACGCCGTGCACGACGAACTCGCTTGCGGTCGCGCCCGTCGTGACCTGGTAGCCGAGCCGGTCGAACTCCTTCATCGCCCATTCCCGGTCACGCTGCTCGCAGATCACCCGGCCCGTGCCGTCGAGATCGCCCGCGCCCAGTAGGAACCCGAGCACCCACGGGTTCACCGGGAGGTCCAGCTCGTCCGTCTCGACCGGGGAGCAGGTCGGCACCGAGTGGTTCAGCTCCGCCTCGTCGTACAGACCGGTTGCCAGTTCCGCGGTGGTGCGACAGCGCGGCGCCGCCTCTCCGCCGGTCCACCTGCCGGCCGCCGGCCAGCCACGGGCGCCGCTGGACGCGCCGTCCAGGACACGCCGTGCGGCCGCGTCCCAGGTGAGCCACTGGTGCTCGGCGTCGGCGACGATGACCTCGCCGTCGGAGAACTCCACCTGATAGCAGGGCCGATCGACCAGGACATCCGTTGCCGCAACCACTCTGGTCGGGCGGCCGTCCGCCCCGATCAGCTCGTCGCCGACGGACACCGCACCCATCGTGGTCCAGCCGGTCGGCGTGATCAGCGGAGTGTCCAGCGCCAGCGCCTTCCCGATGCCGGGACGGGCAGCGACGATGATCATCTGCCCCGGGTGCAGACCGTTGGTGAGGTTGTCCAGATCCGCAAAGCCCGTCGGCACCCCGGCCGCCCGGCCACCCTGCTGGGCGATCGCGTCGATCTCGTCCATCGTCGGCTGCAGCAGCTCTTCCAGGACCACATAGTCCTCGGAGGTCCGGCGCTCGGTGACGTCGTAGATCTCGGCCTGCGCCCGGTCGACGATCTCGTCGACCTCACCCCCGCCGACGCTGCCCTCACTCCCGCCGTAACCCAGCTGGACGATCCTGGTGCCGGCCTCGACCAGCCTGCGCAGGATCGCCTTCTCCGCGACGATCTGGGCGTAGTAGGCGGCATTGGCCGCCGTCGGCACCGTGGCCATCAGCGTGTGCAGGTAGACAGCGCCGCCGACGCGGCTCAGCGAACCGTTCTTGTCGAGCTCGGCGGCAACGGTGATGGTGTCCGCCGGTTCGCCGCGCGAATAGAGGTCCAGCACGGCCTCGAAGACCAGGGCGTGGGCGGGCTTGTAGAAATCGGCGGTGCTCAGCGACTCGATGACGTCGGCGATGGCGTCCTTCGACAGCAGCATGCCGCCGAGCACGGACTGCTCCGCAGCGAGGTCCTGCGGCGGCTGGCGATCGAAGGTGGTGGGTGCGGGCGACCGTGCGGGAGCTCCCGGCCATCTCTCGTCCACCACGACCATTGCCGAACCGCCTCCCCGTGCGTTGCTGGGACTGACCGACCCGGCCGTTGCTGTGGACATATGTTCTGTTTACAGCCGACCACCGACAGCCCGTTCCGGATGAAGCTCCGGGTCGTTCGGCGGCGCCTGCACGACTGCTGAAGACCCGGTGCTGGTCACCGAGTGTGGCCAATCATGTTCCTGCTGCAAACCTTGGTGGCAACGCTCGGGGAGGCACCAGGGCACGTTAGAGCGGCAATCTCCAGAGACCAAACCAGGTTGTGCACAACGACTTGAACAACCTGTGGAGAACTCTGCCCAGCACGCACGGCAGCACCTTTACACAGTGGGGACAACGTGGGGAGAAGTCCCCGCCGAAATGCTGTTCTCCCAGTTCAGCGACCTGTCTTCAGGATGTGCGTCTGTGGACAACTATTGGTGGACGGCTATCGGCGCGTCGCGTACCGGCGTGTTGCAGTCGTCCGGCGTTCGATCGATCGTCATCGAGCCGTGACCGCATCGTGATCTTTTGGGTTCGTTCGACTCCGCCGGCCGGTCGGCCAACACGGTTCGCCGCAGGCCGACTCGAGCCTCGCGCACCACGTTGGCACATCTCTCGCATGACTACAGAAAGTAAGATAGCTGTCCGACGCAGGGGGCCATCGTCGCCGGCTCCGACGGCGCTACCACGCCGACCAGACCATCCCCGACCGGCCTTGCTTGACGAAATGATCATGACGTGATTGGTTTCGCGCCATCCGTGTCACCTGGGTGCTCAGTCGGGGAGCGCAGCAGGCAACGGCTGCACCTCGCGGAGTTGCTGATGACGACGGTAGGAATCGGCCTTTCGACCCAATTGTTCCGGCGTAAGCCTGTGGACAGACCGCGGGGCGAGCAGCACGGGGGTGACCTGAAAAGGTCGATCGGGACATTTCAACTCACAATGTTCGGGGTCGGTGCGACCGTCGGTACCGGCATTTTCTTTGTCCTCTCCGAGGCGGTTCCGAAATCCGGGCCTGCAGTGGTCGTCTCCTTCGTCATAGCCGGTATTGCGGCCGGACTCGCTGCGCTGTGCTACGCCGAATTGGCGTCGACCATTCCGGTCTCGGGTTCCACCTACTCCTACGCATATGCCGCCCTCGGCGAGTTGGTGGCGATGGGCGTGGCCGCCTGCCTGCTGCTCGAATATGGCGTCTCCACCGCTGCGGTGGCCGTCGGATGGAGCCAGTACCTCAACAAACTGCTCGATAACCTCTTCGGATTCCAGCTCCCCCAGGCACTCTCGGCCGCACCGTTCGACGACGACCCCGGCGCACTGAACCTGCCGGCCGTGATCCTGATCGCGATGTGCGCGATCCTGCTGATCCGCGGAGCCAGCGAATCCGCGGCCGTGAATGCCGTGATGGTCGTCATCAAGCTTTCGGTCCTGGTGATGTTCATCGTGGTCGGGTTCACCGCATTCGACTCCGGCAATCTGCAGGACTTCGCGCCATTCGGCGTTGCGGGAATCGGCGCTGCGGCCGGGACGATCTTCTTCTCGTTCATCGGCCTGGATGCGGTGTCCACCGCGGGCGAGGAGGTGAAAGATCCGCAGCGCACCATGCCGCGCGCATTGATTTTCGCCCTGCTGACCGTCGTCACCGTGTATGTGCTGGTCGCCGTGGTGGCGGCGGGCGCCCAGCCCTGGCCGGAATTCGAGGGCCAGGAGGCGGGCCTGTCGCAGATCCTGGAGAACATCGTCGGCAGCAGCTGGCCGGGCACCGTCGTCGCGGCGGGCGCCGTCATCTCGATCTTCTCGGTGACCCTGGTGACGCTCTACGGCCAGACCCGCATCCTGTTCGCGATGGGCCGCGACGGCATGCTCCCGAAGCGCTTCGCCTCGGTCAATCCGCGCAGCCAGACCCCTGTCTTCAACACTGTTGTCGTCGCCATCGTGGTGTCGGTGCTGGCCGCGCTCGTCCCGCTGGACCGGCTCGCCGACCTGGTGTCGATCGGCACCCTCGTGGCGTTCATCGTGGTCTCCGTCGGGGTGATCATCCTGCGTCGTATCGAACCGGACCTCCCCCGCGGCTTCCGGGTCCCCGGTTATCCCGTCACCCCGGTGCTCTCGGTGATTGCCTGTGCCTATGTGCTGTCCGGGCTGGATTGGACCACCTACGCGTGGTTCCTGCTGTGGCTGGCAGTCGTGCTGGCGTTCTACTTCCTCTGGGGCAGAAAGCATTCCGTCCTCAACCTGGATGTGCAGCGAGGCCGTGACGGCCGGGCCGGGGAAGGACGGAAATGACCATCATCGTCGGCTACCTGCCGGCCAAGGGCGGCCGGGCGTCGCTGGAACTGGCCGCGCTGCTGGCGCGATCCGGACGCAGCGAAACGGTGGCGGTGACCACCGTCGTCCCCCGGCACTGGGCGACGCCGTCGATGGCCAAGGTGGACGCGGAGTTCGCCGGCTGGGCGCACGAGCAGGGCGAGGCGAACCTGCGGCAGGCATCGGCGTACCTGACCGAACGGGCGCCCGACGTCAAGGTGACCCTGCACCGGGTGGAGGGCCGATCGGTTTCGTCGGCGCTGCTCGACGCGTGCGAACAGCTCGGCGGCGATCTGCTCGTCGTCGGGTCGTCATCCGACGGGCGCGCCGGGCAGGTCGTCGTCGGGTCCACCTCGGAACCGCTGCTGCACTCGTCCGGGGTGCCGATCGCGATCGCCCCGCGCGGCTACCGCGCCCCGAAGGGCGCCAGCGTCACCCGCCTGACCTGCGCCTTCTCGGGCACCAAGGAGTCCGAGGACCTGCTGGTCGCAACCGCCCAGATGAGCCTGCGGGTCGGCGGTGCCCTGCGGATAGTGACCTTCGGGGTCCGCGGACGCACCATGTACCCGCCGGAGGTCGGACTGCACGCCGAGGACCTGATCCTCGAGCAGTGGAAGGACCAGGTCCTCTCCGATCAGTCGGAGGCGCTGGCACGGCTGCGCTTTCACGGCCTGCTGCCGGAGAACACCACCACCGCCTTCGCCGCCGGCGCGGGCTGGTCGGAGGCGATGGACGAGCTCGACTGGATCCCCGGTGAGGTGCTCGTCGTCGGCTCGTCTCCGGTGGGTGCCTTCGCCCGGGTGTTCCTGGGATCGAAGGCGATCAAGATCGTCCGCTACTCCCCTGTCCCGGTGGTCGTCGTGCCGGCCGGGATCGCCGCCGCCAGGGCGGAGACGGCGGAGAGCGAAGCCGCAAGGGTCGCAACGGTTCACGCCCCCACCGACACCGCGCCGCCGGGAACGACACAGGCCGCCACCGGATCCGGAGCGGATCCCGTGACGGCCTGAGAGGTCGTGCAGCGTGCCAGTTGTCAGCCAGCGATTGTCAGCCGGCGGTGACCCGCACGGTCAGCGCGGCGGTGACGCCAGGGTGCAGCTTGACGGCGACCGGATGCGATCCGACGGTCTTGATGTGCCCGCCGGTGTCGATCGTGCGCCGGTCGAGGACCGGGCCGCCGGCGTTCTTGATGGCGTCGGCGACGTCGACCGCGGTGATGGAGCCGAACAGCTTGGTGCCGTCACCGGTGGTGCGGGCGGTGATGGTCAGCTTCTCGCCGAGCTTCTCCAGCGCCTGCTTGACCTCGTTGGCGTGCTCGGTGCCGCGGATCTCGCGGGCCAGCTGGGCGCGCTTGATGGTCGCGACCTGCTTCTCGGCGCCCTTGGTGGCGACGATGGCCTTGTCCTGCGGCAGCAGGAAGTTCCGGCCGTAGCCGTCACGCACCTCGACGATGTCGCCGGGTCCGCCCAGGCCGGGGACGTCGGTGGTCAGGATGAGCTTCACGTCTGATCCCCTTCCTTAGCGAGCGGTGGAGGTGTAGGGCAGCAGGGCAACTTCGCGGGCGTTCTTGACCGCGGTGGCGATGTCCCGCTGGTGCTGGGTGCAGTTGCCGGTCACCCGGCGAGCGCGGATCTTGCCGCGATCGGAGATGAAGCGGCGGAGCAGGGTGGTGTCCTTGTAGTCGATCGGCTGGGCGTTCTCCTTGCAGAACGCGCAGACCTTCTTCTTCGGCTTGCGGACGGGGGGCTTAGGCATGAATTGTCCTCGTAGCTGTGATCAGGGCGATGTCAGGAAAAGAGATCAGGAATGGGCGCCGATCAGAACGGCGGTTCGTCCGAGTAGCCGCCGGCCGAGCCGGCTGCCGGTGCCGAACCCCACGGATCGTCGGCGGGTGCGCTCGGGCGTGACGAGCCGCCCGATCCGCTGCCGCCGTAACCGCCGCCGCCACCGGAGCTGTCGGACCGCTGGGCCCGGTTGACCTTGGCGGTCGCGTACCGCAGCGACGGGCCGATCTCGTCGACCTCCAGCTCGATGACGGTGCGCTTCTCGCCTTCCTTCGTTTCGAAGGAACGCTGCTTGAGGCGCCCGGACACGATCACCCGGGATCCGCGGGTCAGCGACTCGGCCACGTTCTCGGCCGGCTGACGCCAGATGTTGCAGCGCAGGAACAGCGCCTCGCCGTCCTTCCACTCCCCCGACGCGCGGTCGAAGGTGCGGGGGGTCGACGCGACGGTGAAGTTCGCGACGGCAGCGCCGGAAGCGGTGAACCGCAGCTCGGGATCGGCGGTGAGGTTGCCGATCACGGTCATGATGGTGTCGCCAGCCATGTCTGCCTGCCCTACTTGGCGTCGGGACGGGTGATCTTGGTGCGGAGCACGGACTCGTTCAGGTTCAACTGACGATCCAGCTCGGACACCACGGCGGATGGGCACGTCACCTTGATGACGGCGTAGATGCCCTCGGGGTTCTTCCTGATCTCGAATGCAAGACGACGCTTGCCCCAGATGTCGACGTTCTCGACGGTTCCGCCGCCCTGGCGGATCACGTTCAGGAACGTGTCGATCGACGGCGCGACCGTGCGCTCGTCGAGGTTGGGATCGAGGATGAGCAGCAATTCGTAGTGACGTGGAGCGGTGGAAACGCTCACGTGCACCTCCTATGGGCTTGTCGGCCGCGGTCGTTCCGCGGCAGGAGGGTGGAACATGATGCACCCGCCGGACCTGTTCTGCAGGACTCGGCGGGCGTTGGACAACCACCCGATGCTACCAGCGCGGGGAGGGTGGCTCTGACCTGTCGATCTCAGCCTCCGGGCGGCGGCGACTGCCCCGGGCGGCGGCGACTGCCCCGGACTGCTGCTCCGGACCCGGCTGCTGCGCGTCGACTGCCATCACAGCAGGGTCCCGGGGCCGCCACGGCAGAAAAGTCCCTGCTGACGTGGCAGTGGACGCTCCACACGGCTTCTCGGTGAGTCGCTGAGCCTGGAGTACCCCCTCACCCGTGAATCGTCCGGAATGGAGAGCCACCGGGCACGGAATCGCCACCGCGCCCGTACGCTGGACGCACGAGTTCGGCGAGAAGCAGAGGAGCGACCTGATGCGCGACGCAGTCATCGTCGAGGCGGTCCGGACACCGATCGGCAAGCGGAACGGCGCGCTGTCCGGTGTGCACCCCGTCGACCTTTCGGCCCATGTCCTCCGGGCGCTCGCCGACCGGTCGGGCGTCGATCCCGCGCTGGTCGACGACGTGATCTGGGGGTGCGTCGGCCAGGTCGGTGAGCAGACGTTCGACCTCGCACGCAATGCCGTGCTGGCCGCCGGCTGGCCGGAGTCCGTTCCCGGGGTGACGGTCGACCGCCAGTGCGGCTCGTCGCAGCAATCCGTGCACTTCGCCGCGGCCGGGCTGATCGCGGGTCAGTACGACGTCGTCGTCGCCGGCGGCGTCGAATCGATGTCCAGGGTGCCGATGGGGTCCTCGATCCAGGTCGCCGGCAACCCGTTCACGGCGAGCGGTTGGACGGGGCGGTACGGGAAGGTGATGCCGCACCAGGGTGTCGGCGCCGAGATGATGGCGCAGCGCTGGGGTCTCAGCCGTCAGCAGCTCGACGAGTACAGCCTCTTCTCGCACGAGAAGGCAGCCGCCGCACAGGATGCCGGGCTCTTCGACAGCCAGCTGGTGCCGGTGCCGGCCGAGCTGACCGGCGGCCAGGCCGCGACGGTGGACGAGGGTGTGCGCCGCGGCGGAACCATGACCGCGATGGCCGGGCTACGACCCGCGTTCGCCGAGAACGGCGTCGTCACCGCGGGGAATTCCAGCCAGATCTCCGACGGCTCCGCCGCACTGCTCATGATGACGTCGGAGAAGGCCGCCGAACTCGGCCTGACGCCGATCGCCAGGATCCACACCGCCGTTCTCGCCGCGGCCGATCCGGTGATCATGTTGACCGCACCGATCCCGGCCACCCGGAAGGCGTTGCTGCGCAGTGGACTTCGACTGGACGAGATCGGCGTGTTCGAGGTCAACGAAGCGTTCGCCACCGTGCCGCTCGGCTGGCTGGCCGACATCGGCGGCGGCGACCTGGCGCTGGAGAAGTCGCTCAACCCCAACGGAGGAGCCATTGCCCTCGGCCACCCGCTCGGCGCGTCGGGCGCACGGTTGATGACCACGATGGTGCACCACCAGCGCTCTGCCGGGATCCGCTACGGGTTGCAGACGATGTGCGAGGGCGGCGGGCAGGCGAACGCCACCATTCTCGAATTGCTCTGAAGCTTTCCGGGCTCGCGAATACGGCCGGCTGCGGGCGGGCCTGGCCGAACGACTCAGCGGTGACCCCACGCCGGTGAACCGGCCTGGACGAAGCCGGGGTCGCCGATGCCGAGTTCGCGCGGGTTCCCGCCGTCGGCGTCGATGACCCAGATCTGGCTGTTCGCCGTGCCGGCGGCATTCGGCCGGTTGCTCTTGAAGGCGATGCTCTGGCCGTCCGGTGAGTAGATCGGTCCCTGATTACCGCCGCTCGGCTCGTCCGTCAGCTGAGTGAGATCTGAGCCGTCGACGCCGACGGAGAACAGCTGGCTGGTGGACTTGCCGTCGCTGTCCTTCTGGGATCGGCTGAAGGTGATGGTGCTGCCGTCCGGCGAGAAGACCGGGTCGACGTCGCCGGCATCATCCGGCGGATCGGTGACCGGCGTCGGTGGTTCACTGCCGTCGGACGGTTGGGTGTAGATCCGTGCCGCCCCAGATTCGTCGCGGCCCCAGAAGGCGACGATCGCGCCGTCGGGCGCGTAGGTGACATCGTCGATCGCCGGGAGTTCGGTGGGGATCACGCCCTTGTCGGTGCCGTCGATGGTCAGCCGGTGAAGTGTCACCGTGCCGTCGGAACCTGTGCAGGGCAGCGCTATCTCGGTCGGATCGACGGGATTCCAGCCCGGCCGTTCGAAGCTGTCACAACCGTCGGGCATGGTCTCGAACAGTGGTCTGTCGTCGGTTCCGGCGACGGATGCGGTGCGCAGCTCGTCCGGCGCCCCGTCGGCGGCCTGCAGGTAGATCATCGAGCCGCGGTCGGGTGAGAGCACCACATTCTTGATGCCCGGCCCATCGGTGACCTGCTCTCCGACGGCACCGGTGGAGGCGTCCATCAGGAACAGGTTCGGGGTTCCGTCCACCACCCTGGGGGCGATCAGCACCTCTTCCGGCAGCGGATCGGAATGCGGCAGTCCTGGCACCGGTCCAGGCTCGGTGCTGGCGTCCGCGGAGCTGCTCGCCGCCGTATCGGCGCTCGAGGCCGCAGGGCTGGAAGCCGGCCCGCCTGTCGAGGCCCGGCTGGTCTGCGCGCCCGGGCTCGCGGTTCCGGCGACGCCACCCCGCAGCAGCAGCGCCGCGGTCACCGCGCCGATCAACACGATGCCTCCGATCACCGCGGCCAGGATCGCCATCCGTCGAGGAGGCTTTCCCGCCGCCGGGGAGGCAGCCGCGGGCGCCGGGACCGAAGGCGGTGGTGAGGTGGGTCCGCCGCGGTTGCCTGCTGGTGGTCCACCCTGGCCCGTGCCCGGCCCCGTGCCCTGGCCGGCTCCCTGGCTGGTGCCCGGTGGTCGGTCGGCCGGCGGCTGGTGCACGGGACCGGGATTCGAGGGCGGCCCGTGCTGCCCCGACACTCCCGCCAGGTACTCGGCTCTGGTCCCGCCGTCGCCGGCGCGAGCACCGTACGTTCCCTGCTGACCGGGCCCGGGCCACTCACCCGGGCCGGGACCGTGCGGGTCGGCCGGCGCCGATCCCGCGGCTGGAGCCGGGCTCAACTCCTGCGCACCGCTGTGTCCCAACCACTCCGGCATCGGATCGATCGGGCGGCTCACCTGATCAGGTGGGACCACCGTGGTCGGCAGGCTCCCGTCCTCGGCCGGGCGCGCGGCCGTCTCCATCGCCGGGCTGCTCAGGGCCGCCCGTGCCGCCAATGCGAGGGCGCGACAGGTGGGGTAGCGGTCGTCGGGCTCCTTCGCCATGGCTTTCGCGACCACCTCGTCGAAGGCGGGCGGGAGGCCCGGCACCGAGTCGGACGGCCGCGGAATGTCCTTGTTCAGGTGGCCATAGACCCGGGCGACAACGGAATCGGCCGGGTACGGAACGCTGCCGGTCAGCAGTTTGTAGAGCACGCAACCGAGCGCGTAGATGTCCGAACGGTGATCGAGTGGCTGGCCCTTGATCTGCTCGGGCGAGGCGTAATCGAGCGTTGCGACAACACTTCCGGTGCTGGTCAGCGACGAGACACTGTCCGCAGCCTCACCGATCGCCTTCGCGACCCCGAAATCGGACAGGAAGACGCGTTCGTTCTCCTCGTCGTCATCGGGGCCGGGGGTGAGCAGGATGTTCGCCGGTTTGACGTCACGATGCAGCAGCCGGTGCTTGTGCGCGTAATCCAGCGCCGACGCCACCTTGCCGATGATGCGCACCGCCCGGGCCGGAGGCATCCCCGCCGGGTACTCGCGGAGCGCGGCCTCGGCATTGGTGCCGTCGATGAACCGCATGCTGATCCACAGCTGGCCGTCCTGCGAACCGCGGTCGTGCACCGCGACGATGTTCGGGTGGTCGAGCTGGGCGACCATGTCCGCTTCCCGCTCGAACCGGACGACGAAACTCGGATCGGAGCAGAGTTCGGGGCGCAGCAGTTTCAGGGCGTCATTTCGTGGAAGCCTCGGATGGTGCGCCAGGTAGACGGCGCCCATTCCGCCCGCGCCCAATTCGCGCTGGACGGTGTAACCGGCGAAAACCTCACCCGGCTGAAGCGACATGCCAGGCATTCTGCCAGTCGGCGGTCGTGATCAACCCAAACAGCGCAGGGAGATCGTGACCGGCGGCAACAGGACAGCCGGTGTCGCTGCCCTGTTGCCCGAACGCGGTGTCAGGCACGGGTGAACGGCAACACTGTGGTCAGCCAGTCGACCAGCGCGCCGGCGTTCCGTGATTGCGTCCAGACCCGGCCGGGGCCCTGGATGTCCATTACCAGGCCCTCACCGGATTTTCCGGTCTGGATCCAGCCCTTCGCGACCTTTCGCACCGACACCTGCATGCCGTCGTCATAGGCGACCAGATGCCCGGTGTCGATCGTGAAGCCCTGTCCGGCAGGCAGTTCCAGCAGATCCAGCGCACCGAAGGAGCCGGCGATGATCTTGCCCTGGCCGGTGCAGTGCACGACGAAACCGCCCTCGCCGCCGAGCAGCATCGCGCCGCCGCCCCACTTGGTATCGAGGTTGACCCCCACCTCGGACGCGAGCCACGCGCCCCGGGTCAGGACCAGACCACGGCCGGGGCTGCACTCCAGCACCGTCGCGTCACCCGGCAGTCGCGCCGCGACGTCGACCCAGGTCGGCGACTGCGGGTGACCGATGAAGGTGGTGACGAAGAACGACTCACCGCCCAGCGCAGAACGTTTCAGCGCCTTCATGAAGCCGCCCTGCATCTGCGACTGCACGGTCACGCCGAACGACTGCATCACCATCACCCCGGCCTCGCCCTGGAACTGCTCGCCGGGCGCAAGGTGCAACCTGGCGACGGCGTAGGACGGGCTGTGACGCAATTCGACCTGCATCGATCCTCCAGCACGAAAGGGGCAACGGACAGCGCCCTCACCATAGAGACAAAGAGGCACGAGAACGGGGAAAAGTACCCATCACGCCGGGGCACTTCGCCGCCCGCGCCGCGCCCACTGCCACACCAGCAGGGTCCGGAGGGCTCCCAGACCCGAAAGTCCCTGCTGAGACGACACTCGACCTCAAACCCCAAGTGGCTCTGAAGGTCGCCCCGACCCTTCGCCGGGGTCACCGAAACGGCCGCCGCGCGGCGACCGCAGCCCACCCCGCGCGCCCACTGCCACACCAGCAGGGTCCGGAGGGCTCCCAGACCCGAAAGTCCCTGCAGAAACGACACTCGACCGGGCGCCGTGCCGGGCCGCGACCGTGGCCGGGTCGCGACTTTGCGGGAGCCGGCACCTTGGCGAGGCCCAGGCCCCGAACACCCGCCGACGCAGCCCGGCCTCAGCCCAGATGCTTCAGCGCCTCCCGGCGGGACAGCGGGCTGATCTCGGCGGCGTGCTCGGCCACGAAGGCTCGCACCCAGTCCGGGTCGGTGCGGGCGTACTGCCGCAGGGCCCAGCCGATGCCCTTGCGGATGAAGAACTCCCGGTCCGGCAGGTTGGGCACGATGACGTCGCTGAGCAGCGCGGTATCGGTGCGAGCGCCGAAAGCCAACTGGCAGATGATGCTCGTCCGGCGGAGCCAGCAGTCGGGGTCGGTCGACCAGGCCCGGATCAGCGGCTCGACCTCATCGGGATGGGCCAGCAGCATCGCGCCGATCCGGTGCGACACCGCGTCGACGTGGTCCCACCAGGCACCGGTGACGATGATCTCCGTACACAGCGGCAGGAGTTCCAGCCTGCCGACCGCCATCGGTAGACCGGTCAGTTCTGTTGCGGCGTAACGCTCCTCGCGGTACTCGGCGGCACGCCACAGAGCGGTGGCCGACCCGACCAGATCACCCAGGTCGGCCGGCGGGTCGTCCTTCGCGGCCGTCCTGGCGATCCGCCGGGTGACCGGGAGCGGAACGCCGAGGTAGGGCATCGCGGATTTCATGTAGGCCCGCATCTGCGGCGCCCGGGTCGGGTCGGCGGCGGCCCGCAGCTCCGCCCGAACGACGCCGACAAGGTCCGCCACGGGTCAGTCCAGCGAGGGCCGCCGGGCGGGTGCGCCCACGCTGGCCCGCAGCAGGTCGGCGACGAACGCCGAGGCGTGCTCGCGTTCGAGGATCCCGAGCTGTGCGGACAGCACGTACGGAACGTCCGTCAGGACGGCCCTGAGCACGACATGCGCCGCCGACGGATCCTCGGGGCGGGTTCCGGCGGACGATGCGATGAACGCGGCCGCGTCGTCGAGCGATGCGTTCATCCGGAAGGTCAGGTCGGCAAGCGCGGGGCTGTCCAGCTCGTGCGTCCACACGTAGAGCACGGCGCCGTGCTGGCCGAGCATCGTCACCCAGTCGTCCAGCCAGCCGCCGAGACCCTCCGAGGAGCTGACCGCGGCGGGGAGCGCGGCGACCCGGAGTTCGACAGCGGCGAGGGTTTCCCGCGCGAGTGTGCCGAACAGCGCCTCGCGGTCGGTCCAGTAGGTGTAGACGCTGCCGTGGCTGACCCCGGCGGCGGCGGCGATGTCCGTCAGGCTCGTGCCGTGGTAGCCCGATTCACCCAGGCGGTCGGCGGCCGCGACCAGAATTCGCTGCACCGTGCCGGCTCCCCGCGCGGTGACCGGCCGACGCAGTCCCATCGTGTTGCCCAGCGGAATCTGCGGCAGGGGAATCTGCGGCAGCTCGGACGGGTCGATCGCGGTCGGCGGCCGGGTCGATGCCGGTGGCGCGAACAAGTAGGCGAGCAGGATGTCGGCGAGCGCGCGTTCGAGCCGTTGCCGGCCCAGCTGCGGGAACCTGGCGACGAAGAGGAAGTACGACCACTGCACGACCGAGAGGATGCCGAGCGGCGCGATGGCCGGCACCGGCGACACAGCACCGGCGCTGACCAGCCGGTCGAGGACGGTGTTCTGGAACGACGTCAGGTTGCGCTGCCCCACGGCGGCCAGGGTCGGCTCATTGAACTGCACCTGGGCCCACAGCAGGAACGTGCCCGGGTTCTGGCTGAACACGTCGATCAGCTCGCCGAGCCAGGCCTGCAGGGCGTCACGGCCCGCTTCGTCGTGGCTCAGGACCGGAAAGCTGTCTCCGGCAGCGGCGAGCCCGCTGCCCGCTTCGCGCAGGAAGATCGCGAAGATCCCCGCCTTGTTCTCGAAGTACTGGTAGACGGCGGCGCCGGACCGGCCGGTCGCCTCGCCGATCGATTCCACCGTGGTCGCCTGATACCCGTGCCGCGCGAACAACTCCCGGGCGGCGTCGACGATCTCCGTTCGCGCACGGACCCCCACCGCGGCCAGCGACGGATTTCGTCCGTAGGGCGGCCGACGGACTCCGGCAGCGGGCGCGTCCTCCGCAGCCTGATCAACGACACCAGACTGATCAACGACACCAGCCTGATCAACGACACCAGCCTGATCAGCGACACCAGCCTGATCAACAACGGCCGCCTGATCGGCGACGGCAGCGAGGCCACCCACCGCGGCCGGACCACCCACCGCGGCCGGACCACCCACCGCGGCCGGACCACCCCC
>NZ_JBRIIO020000031.1:0-53294 GCF_052976845.2 Nakamurella sp. GG22
CTCCGACTCAGCCCACGGTTGCCGAGTACCACGGACAAGCACGAATCGATACGAGACCCATCGTGTCGATGAGCCGGGCCCGGCCCGCTGCATCGTCACGGGAGAGCAGGGCTCCCTCCAGTGCGAGCGCGATGTGGTCGGCGGAAATCTGCGCCCAGCGCCGCAGCGCACGCTGATTGATGACGGTGGCGAAGCCGCCGGCGGCCACACCGGACACCAGCCTGCCGACCGTGTCCAGGCGAGGGGTGCGGGACCCGAGCGCCCACGCGGAGTGCTCTCGCAGGAAGGCCCGGTCGTCGGACAGCAGGTCGGAAAGGACCGCGGCCGCACCGTCGTCGAAGACGGCGCCGAGCGCGTGGACGGCCGCGATGGCGGTGACCTGGTCACTGTCGTCGGCGATGGCCGCGCTGAGGATCTTGACCGCGTGCGGCCCGCCGTCCAGCCGAGCGGCCTCGGTCAGACCGTCGGAGGCCCGGATCGCGTCGAGGATGAAAGGAGCGTCCTGCACCTTCGCCAGCGCGGCATGCAAAGCCATGGGGTCTCGTTTCGGTACGGGCGGGTGGTCCGGCTTGTTCAACGCACAGCCCGGTGAAACCGATACCCCGGCGCCGGAGGCGCCGAAGCGGACGCACCCGGCTGCGGGGATGCTTCCGGATGAGTACCGACAAATCGGGCCTGTCGGATGCGCGATCGAATCCGCGGCCGGCACGTGTTCGGTGGGGTCCGACCGGTGCCGGTACGCTCGGCGCGCCGGAGGATCGGCGGCACGGTCCGCCGTCCGGCGACACCGAGAGTTCGGTGGGAGCGGTTCTCGACGATGAGGCGGTGCGGGTGAGTTCCTGGTCTGAAACCGCCATCTGGTGGCAGGTGTACCCGCTCGGATTCGTCGGAGCGGAGAGCACCCCGCCGGAGGGAGCCGAGGTACACCACCGGCTGCCCAAGCTGATCGACTGGCTGGACTACGTCATCGAACTGGGCTGCAACGGACTCGCGCTGAACCCGATCTTCGCCTCGGAGACGCATGGCTACGACATCGTCGACCACTTCGCGGTCGACCCCCGCCTCGGTGATGACGGCGATGTGGACGCGCTGATCGCCGCCTGCCACGACAAGGGCGTCAGGGTGCTCTTCGACGGCGTGTTCAACCACGTCGGACGGAGCTTTCCCGGCTTTGTCGACGTGCTCGAACGGCGGGAGGACTCCGACAACGCCGACTGGTTCGACATCGACTGGGACGCCGACGGGCATGACGGATTCGGGTACCGGACCTTCGAGGGTCACGGCGGCCTGGTCGCGCTGAATCACGAGTCCAGCGCCGTGGAGGACTACGTGGTGGCGGTGATGGAGCACTGGTTGGCCCGCGGCGTCGACGGTTGGCGACTGGACGCGGCCTATGCCGTCCCGCTGCCGTTCTGGCGGAGGGTCACGGCGCGAGTGCGGGAACGGTTCCCCGAGGCATGGTTCGTCGGAGAGGTGATCCACGGCGACTTCCCGGAGTGGGTCACGGAGGGTGGGCTCGACTCGGTCACCCAGTACGAGCTCTGGAAATCCATCTGGAGCTCGCTGAACGACGGCAACTTCTACGAACTCGCGCACGCGGTCGAACGGCACATCGGCTTCTGCCGGACCTTCATTCCGTTCACCTTCGTCGGCAACCACGACGTCACCCGCATCGCCAGCAAGCTGACCGATGTCCGCACCCTCGGGCACGCGCTGGTGGTGCTGTTCACCCTCCCCGGCATCCCGTCGATCTACTACGGCGACGAACAGGGGTTCCGCGGCGTCAAGGAGGACAGGGAGGGCGGTGACGACGCGGTCCGGCCGGCCTTCCCGGCCGCACCCGACGACCTCGCCCCGGACGGCTGGCCGGTGTACCGGCTGCACCAAGCCCTGATCGGGCTGCGCCGCCGCGAATCATGGCTGACCACAGCAGATGTCGAGGTTCTGGAGCTGGCCAACGACCAGTTGTCCTATCGGTGTTCCGGTCCGGACGGGCAGTCCCTCGTGGTGCTGTTGAACATCGCCGACGAAACGCACACCTTCGATGTGGGCGGGCCGGTCGACGTGCTCCTGGACGACGACAACCCGTCCGCCGGCGAGCCGGAAGAGGCGTCCGGTGTGCCGGTGGCCGCCCACGGATGGGCGATCGTCCGCGTCGGTTCCTGACGCCGGTCCTTGCCGCACCGCCCCCCTCGCCAGTGGCGTGGTGTGGCTCACGTACTGCGGGACCAACGCCGACCCGCTCGGGGCGTCCACCAACGGTCACCTCTGCTTCGTCGAGGCTGTCCGGCTCTGTCGGCACCCAGGAGAGGCACTCGATTGCTGCACACCACCAGACCGTTCCGGGCCCTTGTCGCCGTCATGGCGGCCGCCGCCGTCGCCGGCAGCGCGGCGTGCACCGCCGGCCCGGTCGACGGTCAACCTGTGCAGGCGGCTGACGCGGCTCCGGTCGCTACCGTGACCGCCTCCCCCGCGCTGGGAACCGCCACGCTCTCGCCGGTGCAGCCGGTCACCATCTCCGTCGCCAAAGGCACCATCACCGCACTGACGGTGAAGAGCCCGGCGGGCGCCGAGGTCAAGGGCACCCTGTCGGCCGACAGGAAATCGTGGAAAGTCGCAGAGCCGCTGGGCTACGGCAAGACGTACACCGTCTCGGGCACCGCCACCGGGACCGATGGCAAGAAGGTGCCGATCGCAGGCAGCTACACGACTGTGACGCCGACCGACAAGATCACCAGCAAGATCTCACCCGGTGACGACGTGGTGGTCGGCGTCGCGGCACCGGTCATCGTCCGGTTCGGCTCCGAGCCCGCCGATAAGGCCGTGGTCGAGAAGCACGTCACCATCACCACCACGCCGAAGGTCGAGGGCGCCTGGGCCTGGATCACCCACGACGGCGACACGTGGCCGTCGCTGGACTGGCGGCCCAAGAGCTACTGGCCCGAGGGCACCACCGTGCACGTCGAGTCCGATCTGTACGGGGTGGATTTCGGCGGCGGGCAGTTCGGTGGCGACAAGGTCACCTCCGACTTCACCATCGGTCGCAATCAGGTCGTGCTCGCCGATGCGAACTCGCACACGATGGTGGTGCAGCAGGACGGCGTCACCGTCGCCACCTACGACGCCTCCTACGGCAGCGGCGACATCATCGGCGACCCCAACCGGGTCACCCGCTCGGGAGTCCACATCGTGATGGACAAGAAGGAAACCACCACGATGAGCAATCCCGCCTACGGCTATACCGACGTCACCGAGCACTGGGCGGTCCGGATCAGCGACAACGGCGAATTCATCCACCAGAACCAGGACACCGTCGCGGCGCAGGGCGTCGACAACGTCAGCCACGGCTGCATCAACCTGTCCGCGGCCGATGCGCAGGCATACTTCCAGACCGCCATCTAAGGCGATCCGGTCGAGGTGACGGGGACCAGCGTCGACCTGTCCCCCGCCGACGGCGACATCTACGACTGGGCCATTCCGTGGTCGGAGTGGACCACCCTCGCGGCGAACTGATCATCAACCGACTCCGGCGCGACAGGTCCGCACACCGCGCCTGGGTACGGTCATCCAGGTGACCGACGATCCGCCCGTTCCCCCGTTCGAAGGCTTTCCCACTGCCGGCATCGAGCTGTATCAGCAGCTGACGGTGAACAACTCACGGGAGTTCTGGGCCTCGCACCGCGACGTCTACGAGAAGGCCGTCCGCGGTCCGATGCTGGCGCTGACCTCCGAGTTGTCCGCGGAATTCGGGGAGTTCAAGGTGTTCAGGCCGAACCGTGACGTGCGGTTCAGCGCCGACAAGAGCCCGTACAAGACCAGCCAGGGCGCGGTGACCGAAGGCGAGGGCGGCGAGTTCTACTACGTCCAGATCAATGCCGACGGCCTGATGGCCGCGTCCGGGTACTACCAGATGGCGGTCGACCAGCTCGGCCGCTTCCGCCGGGCGGTCGACGCCGAACGGACCGGCGAGGATCTGGTCGCGCGGGTCGCACGGCTGGAGGGCAAGTACACGATCAGCGGTCGGGCGCTGACGACCGCGCCGCGGGGCTATCCGCGCGACCATCCCCGCATTCGCTTCCTCCAGCACAAGGGGCTCACAGCCGGCCGTGATTTCGGCGCCCCGACCTGGCTGTCGACGCGCCAGGCGAAGCGTCGCATCATCGACACCTGGCGCGCGGCAACCCCTCTCAACGAGTGGCTGAACGCCAACGTCGGGCCGTCCGTGCTGCCGCCGGACGAGCGTCGCTGAGCCCTGGGTCCCGCCGTGCGGCCCGACCTACCACGGCAGGGCCCATACTCGGGATCGTGTACGTCCCTCAGCACTTCGCTCCCGATGACGCCCAGGTCCGCCGGTTGCTCGAGAGCCAGCGGGCCGCCGACCTTGTCACCGCGACGACGGAGGGGCTGATGGCGACATTCCTGCCCCTGCTGTTCGACCCCGATCGCGGCGATCATGGCGCACTGCTCGGGCACGTCGCGCGGAACAACGACCAGTGGCGGACGCCGGCGCTGGGCGAGGCGATGGTGATCCTCCGCGGTCCTGGCGACGCCTACATCTCACCGTCCTGGTACGCCTCCAAGGCCGAGCACGGCCGGGTGGTCCCCACCTGGAACTACAGCACCGCACACGTCCACGGCCGACTGGTCATCCACGACGACGTCGACTGGCTGGAGTCGCTGGTCCGCCGGTTGACCGAGCGGCACGAAGCGGGCAGGGACGATCCGTGGTCGGTGGACGATGCACCGCCGAAATTCGTCGCCGGCCAGTTGCGCGCGATCGTCGGCGTGGAAGTCGTCATCAGTCGCGTCGAGGCGAAATTGAAACTCAGCCAGAACCGGCCACCGCTGGACGTGGACGGCGTGGTCGCGGGACTCGAAAGCGCCGGCGACCCGACGGGCGCCGCTGCGGTCCGCGACGCCCGTCACGACCACTAGGCGAGGTGGATCGGCCGACTCACTGGTCCAGCAACGTCCACATACGAGTGACGAGCCCGTTCTCGACCAGCGCAACATCCGTGCCGGTCACCATCGGCGGCTGCCCGGCAGTTGCGAGCTGCCACCTGGCCACTCCCAGCCCGGCGCTCTCCTGGATCGGCCCGCGCAGGGTGAACGTGAGCCTGGCGGAGCCCGCCAGCAAGGGGGCGATCTTTGCGGCGAACGCATCGAGCCCGGTGACGGTCCCCTCCGGGTCGGCGAAGACGATGTCCCGGCTGTAGGTGGAGGCCATCAGCACGTCCCGGCGCTCGGCGTCCGACGCGTTGAAGACCTCCGTGACACTGCGGGTGAGAATGTCGGTGATCGTCTCGGCCGCGCCGTCGGGCACGCTTTGCGGCAGGGGTTTCGGGGCATCGGTCACGATGGTTCTCCTCGGAGGTCGACCGACCGCGGCCCGGGAGTCGACACTGACGAGGCCGTCGGACAGAAAGTAACATGACATGTCACGTAACTCAGCCGGCCCGTCGAACATTCCCCTCACCGACGAACAGCAGGAAACCTGGTTCTCCTACATGCGGGTGATGCTGCGGTTGACCTACGAGATGAACCGGCAATTGCAGTCGGACAGCGATCTTTCGCTGTCCGACTACGACGTGCTCAACGCCCTGGCCGACTCCCCCGGCGGCAGGTTGCAGCTCACCGCCCTGGCCACCCGTATCGGATGGGAGCGCAGCCGGGTCAGTCATCACCTGCAGCGGATGGGCAAGCGCGGACTTGTCCAGCTCGTTCCTTCGACCGGGGACGGCCGAGCCACCGATGCCCTGCTGACCGACACCGGGCACGCTGCACTGATGGCAGCGACGCCGGGTCACGCCCAGTTGGTCAGGCGGATGTTCTTCGACGGCCTGGATCCGGCGTTGCTCCCTCCGCTGCGCGTCGCGCTCGAGCAGGTGCACGAGCAGGTGCTCAGTATCGGCACCCTGCCCCGGCCCACCCGGTTCCAGCATCGGCTGCCCGGGCTGAAGCCGGACGCGTCTGCTGGCCGGTCGTCATGACAGCTCCTTCTCCCGAAGCAGTGTCGGCGCTGGCGTTGAGCGCGTTCGGCTACGCCCAGCTCCGTTCGGTCCAGCGCCGTGCGCTCGAACCGGTGCTGGCCGGCCGGGACACCCTGGCGGTGCTCGCCACCGGGAGTGGCAAGAGCGCGGTCTACCAGCTCGCAGGTCTGCTCTCGGGTGGGCTGACGGTGGTCGTGTCCCCACTGGTCGCCCTACAGCGCGACCAGCTCCGCGGTCTGCAGGACCGACGGCTGCCGGACGGCCGGCTGGTGCGCGCGGCGCAGTTGAACGCGACGGTGCACGCGGTGGAGGCCCGGGAAGCGCGGGCCGCGGTCGCGGCGGGCGACCTGGACTTCCTGCTGTTGGGGCCGGAACAGCTCACCCGACCCGCCACCCGCGAGCTGTTGGCCGGATCCGGCCGGCCGTGCCGGCTGCTGGTGGTTGACGAGGCCCACCTGGTCAGCGAATGGGGCCTGGACTTCCGGCCCGACTACCTGCAGTTGGCCGATGCGCGAGACTTGCTGGGGATGCCGCAGGTCCTCGCTCTGACCGCGACGGCGTCCCCTCCGGTACAGACCGAGATCACCCGCCGGCTCCGGATGACCGACCCCGCAGTGGTTGTCGCTGGTTTCGACCGACCGAACATCAGCCTCGACGTTCACCCGGTGCACGGCGGTTCGGCGGCCGACCGCCGGCGCGCCGACGACGCGGTGGTGCGAGCGGTGCTCGCCGGGCCGACTCCCGCATTGGTCTACGCCGGCAGCCGCCGACACTGCGAACAACTCGCCGACCGGTTCCGGCACGACGTGCTGCGCGCCGCGCCGTATCACGCCGGCCTGCCGGTCGCGGAGCGCTCGGCCACTCAGGATGCGTTCCTGGGCGGCGAACTGGATGTGGTGGTGGCCACCAGCGCGTTCGGGCTCGGCATCGACAAGGCCGACGTCCGCAGCGTGGTGCACGCCAGCCCGCCCGGGAGCCTGGACGAGTACTACCAGGAGGTCGGACGCGCCGGCCGGGACAGGCAGCCGGCCAGGGCTGTGCTGGTGTTCAACGCGTCGGACCTGCGGCTGCCGCGCATGTTCGCCTCCGCTGCCCGGGTGAAGGACACCGACGTCGACGCGATTGTCGCCGAGTTGTGCCGCGCCGCGGGGCCAATGCCGTTGGCCGAACTCACCGGCATCGTGGGATGGGGCTCCCGCCGCACCGAGACCGTCGTGGAGCGACTGGTCGATGCAGGAGCCGCCACGCTGCACGACGGCGTCGTGACGCCGCAGCTGGACGACAGCGCGCAGGCCGCTCGCGCGAGCGTTCGGACGCACAGCGCGGAGGAAGCGAAACAGGCCGTCGCCGAGAGCCGCATCGACGCCGTCCGTTGGTACGCCGAGGCCCAGAGCTGCCGCCGCGCAGAGCTGCTCGCGTATTTCGGTGAGCACTACGACCCGCCGTGCGGCAACTGCGACAACGACCTCCGACCCCCGCCCTGGACGCCGCACGGCATTGCCCGCTCTGCCGAGGCACCGCTGCCTGATTCCGGGGTGGCCGCCGGAAGCCGCGTGCAACACGCCACCTGGGGCGAAGGCCTGGTGCTGTCCGCCGACCCCCACGAACTGGTCGTCGTCTTCGACACCGTCGGATACCGGCACCTCACGCCGGCCGCGGTCAGCGCCGGCCTGCTGCGCGTGCTGCCCGCGGAATGAGTGATGGGGCGGGACTCAGCGGCCCCGGCTCGAAAACGGTGAGGGCACAGCGGGGAACGGCGGCATCGGCGTCGGCAGCAGCGGAGGCGGCGGGGACTGCGGTGGCCGGGGCGGCCAGGCCGGTTGTTCTGGCGGTCTGACCGTGGGCTTGCCGGCCGCATCGCCGACGGCATTACCCACCGTGGCCCGTCCGTCGACCGGACCAACCTGCTGCGGCTCGTCGTCGATTCCGATCCCGAAGTCAGCGGCAAGACCACCGAGCCCGGATGCATAGCCCTGCCCGACGGCCCTGAACTTCCACCCACCCGCGCGCCGATAGAACTCACCGAAAACAAATGCGGTTTCCGTTGTGGCGTCCGTGATCTCGAAGACCGCGAGCGGTGAACCATCGTCGCCCAGCACCGTCAGAGCAAGGCCGGGGACGTCGCCGAACACTCCGCCGTCCGCCGAAGCGGCAATCAGCACGGAACCGATCGCGGGTTCCACAGCACCCAGATCGACCCGGATGACGTCGGTCATCGTCGACCCTGCAGCCGACTTCCCGCCGTGCGCGACGGCTCCCGACGAGTGCCGCGATTGGTTGTAGAAGATGAAGTCGTCGTCGCCGCGGACCCGTCCCTGCTCGGTGACCAGGAGCGCCGAGACGTCGACATCGGGTATTCCCGGACCGGCGGACCAGGTCAGCACGGCACGCACCGACGACACAGCCACCGGCACATTGGCGCCCTTGGTCATAGAAGTCATGCCGACCATGGTGCAGTCAAATACCCGAATGGGCCAATCGACCCTCCAACCCGGCAGCGGAGGACGTCCGTTCCGGGCAGCGTCGTCGGAGGTCACGGATTCATGTGCCAATATCTTCCATCGAACAAGGTTTGAGTTCAGCACCCGCGGATACACGTCGGCGGGACCAGTTGTCGCCTGCAATGGAACGTCTGGACCGACATTGTTTCGACGATATTGCGGCTTGTTGCGAAGGTATTGCACTCGCACCTCGTGAAGGCAGGTTGATGAGAGCGGCACTTCCCTCTGCAAACTATCTGACCCACAATGCACGTCTCGGGCCGGCTATCGGCCCACCGAACCCTCGCACCGGCCACCGAGCGATCGAAAGGCACCACCGTGACAACCACTGACAAGCAGGTCGCCCCACAGTCGCTGCACGCCGAACAGGTCGGCTACAAACAATCTCTGGGCCGCCGTCACGTCCAGATGATCGCGATCGGAGGCGCGATCGGCACCGGCCTTTTCCTGGGTTCCGCTTCCCGCCTGCACAGCACGGGCCCTGCCTTGCTGTTCAGTTACGCCTTTGTGGGCGTCATCGCCTACTTCCTCATGCGAGCGCTCGGCGAGCTCGTGCTGCACCGCCCGACCTCCGGAGCGTTCGTCTCCTACATGCGGGAGTTTTTCGGCGAAAAGGCCGCCTTCGTCACCGGCTGGTTGTACTGGCTCAATTGGGGACTGACGGGCATCGCCGAATTATCGGCCGTCGGTCTTTATGTCCAGTTCTGGTTTCCTTTGATGCCTACCTGGGCGACGGTGCTGATCGCGCTGGCCGTGGTGCTGACGATCAATTTGCTGTCAGCACGGGCGTTCGGCGAGTTCGAATTCTGGGCCTCGATCCTCAAGGTCGGCGCCATCGTGGCGTTCCTCATCGTCGGGACCGTGCTGGTGCTCGGCAAGATGGATGTCGGCGGCCATGAGGCGGGATTCCAGAACCTGTACAGCAATCCGGGAGGTTTCTGGCCGACCGGCGACGGCTACTTCTGGTACGGCCCGATCCTGGTCATGTCGGGGGTCGTGTTCGCCTACGCCGCCATCGAAATGGTCGGCGTCGCCGCCGGCGAGATGGAGGACTCAGAAACGGAGGTCCCCAAGGCCGTCAACGCGGTCATCTTCCGCATCGGCATCTTCTACTGCGGGTCCATCCTGCTGCTGGTCTCCATCCTGCCGACCACCGAATACACCGCCGGCACCAGTCCGTTCGTCACCGTGTTCGAGCGACTCGGGATGACCTGGATGAGTGCGGTGATCCAGGCAATCCTGATCGTGGCGGCGATGTCCAGCCTCAACTCCGGTCTGTATTCGACCGGACGGGTACTGCGCAGCCTGGGAATGTCGAAGCAGGCACCGAAGTTCACCCTCAAGATGAGCAGTTCGGGGGTGCCTTGGGCGGGCATCGTCATGACGTCGGTGGTCTTCATCTTCGGCGCCGTACTCAACTTCCTCGTCCCGGACGCATTCGAACTGGCCCTGGAGGCAGCGGCCATCGGTGTGGTGTTCACCTGGGGAACGATCTTCGCGTGCCAGCTTCGGCTGCGGAAGCTGGTGAACCTGGGCGTGATACCGAAGAGCAAGTTCCAGGCTCCCGGCCACCCGTGGACCAGCTGCATCGGACTGGCCTTCCTCGCCTTGGTGATCGTCGGCATCGCGGTCTCGGGATGGCAGGCTTCGCCCTACTTCTGGCACAAGACCGGTTTCATCGTGGTCGTCTTCGGCATCCCGGTGCTCGCCATCTGCCTGACGATCGGCTGGATGGCCGTCAGGAAGGAGGTCATCGCCAACACCGGTGGGCGGCCGAGGGCAGTCTGGTCCGACTCCGGCCCGACCTACGGGAATGACGTCAGCCCCGACGATCTCGATCCCGGTCACGGAGAGCAGGTCATACCCAGCTGATCCGTCAGGTGGTTCGACGGTTTAATCAGCCCTCCACAACGGTCCGTCATCATCTCGAGAAAGAAAAGACATGAACAACGTCGGGCGGCGTAAATTCACCGCAGCCGGTGCCACCGCGGTCGCCATTGTGCTGGCGATGACCGGGTGCGGATCGAGCAACGAGCGTCCCAATCCGAGCCCGTCAACGGTGTCCGGAGCCGCCAGTGGCGGCACACTCACGATCGGGATCGCCTTCGACCAACCGGGACTGTCATTCAAGGACGGCGACACCTATACCGGCTTCGACGTCGACACCGCGACGTACGTCGCTGCGGCGTTGGGTGTACCGGCGGAGAACATCACCTGGAAGGAGGCCAATGGGGACGATCGCCAGAACCTGCTGGTCTCCGGTGAGGCCGACCTGATCGTCTCGACGTTCTCCATCACCGACGATCGCAAGAAGGTGATCGATTTCGCCGGGCCGTATTTCGAGGCGCACCAGGACCTACTGGTGCGCCGCAACGAAACGGACATCACCAGTCCGGAAGAGCTGAACGGCCGTAAGCTCTGCTCCGTCACCGGCACGACATCGGCGGCCAACGTCAAGGAGAAGTACCAGGGCGAGATCCAGCTGACCGAATTCCCCACCTTCTCCGACTGCGTCACGGCACTTGCCAACAGCAAGGTCGACGCGGTGACCAGCGATGACGTCATTCTCGCCGGATTCGCGGCCGAGGAGCAGTATCGCGGCAAACTCAAGGTCGTCGGCAAGGGTTTCTCGGATGAGGTGTACGGAATCGGCGTCAAGAAGGGCGACACCAAGATGGTGGCCAAGGTCAACGCCGCCCTTCAGCAGTACATCGAAGACGGGTCGTGGGCCAAGTCGCTGGAGTCCACCGTCCGGCCCTCGGGATATTCGATTCCTGACCCGCCGACGCCGGGCACGGCATGAGGGAGTTCACCCCAACTCTGCGGGCGAAGGCCCGTTGCGGGACGATCGGGTGGTAACCCACGGGCCGAGGTGATGGTGAACGTTCGATGGGGGCCGGGCGGCGACGATGACGTTGCCGTTCTGGCCGACGTTCTGCTTCGGACCGCACCGTTCGACGGCTTGCCGAGCCCGGCACGACTGCACATGTGCCAGGCGGCGCGTTTCGAGCGGTTCGCGCCGGGCGAGATCATCCTCGATGCGTTCACCGCTGCCGCCACCGAGGTCTTCGTCGTGATCGCGGGGTCCGTGGACCTCTGGACCTCGTTGCAGGACAGCGACAGTGCGGCCGATGATCGGCTCGGACCCGGTGGGATCTTCGGCTTCTCCGCGATGCTGGTCAATCGGGCGGTCGGACCGCTGGCGATCGCAGCGTCACCTGTCACCGTTGCGGCGATCGCTGCGTCTGTCGTGGAACCCGCCTTCGAATCCCGCACCGGCGCGCAGTTCCTTGCCGAGCAGGTTGCGATCGCCAGGCAGCGGACCGTCATCTCGCGGTACAGCCTCATCGACGACCTCATCTTCAGCGAACCGTTGGCCGTCGACATCACCACCCCGGCCGACGAGGTGGCACGGCTGATGACCGAGCGCGGGTGCTCCTGCGCCGCCGTCCGACTGGCGAAGGGCCGGTTCGGGGCGGTCACCGACGCCCTGTTGCGTCGGCGGATCCTTGTCGAAGGGCTACCAGCCACGACGCCGGCCGGACTGGTCCTGGACGACTCCGTCCCGACGGCCGTTCTGGGCGACTCTGCCGCCGAGGCACTGATCTTGATGCTCGACCACAACGCCGATTTCCTGCTCGTCACCGACGGCGCAGGAACGCTCCGCGGTGTCGTGACTCCGCGCGACTTCACCGTTTCTCCGATGACGGGCGGGGTGTCGATCCACGAGCAGATTCGCCGGGCTTCGACGGTGCCGGAACTACAGGAAAGGATTCGCCGTGTCCCGTCGGTGCTCGATGACCTGCTGTCGCGGCAATTGGCGCCGGGCAAGGTCATCACGGTGTATTCGGCGATTGTGGACACCGTCGTCAGGCGCGCGCTCACCCTGGTCTTCCAGCAGCATCCGGAGCTGTCGGTCGACGCGTTCACCTGGCTGTCGTTGGGCAGCAACGGCCGGCGGGAAGCCACACCGAGTTCCGACATCGACTCAGCGGTGGCCTTCGACGATGCGGTCGACCCGGCTGAGATCGACAAATATCGACCGGTTTTCGGAGGAATCAAACGACTGCTCGCGGAAGCGGGTCTGACCGCCGACGACCATGGCGCGACCGCGGACAGGCCCGCGTTCGCACGGACGAACGCGTCGTGGCGCACGGCCGCCCAGGATTGGCTCAGGTATCCGGAAAAGAATCAGGGCGCCATCATGACCTCGCTCCTGGTGGACGGCCGGCCGATTCACGGTGACCCCGGGCTGCCCGCCGTCATGGAAGTCTTCCGGGACGTCCGCCGTCATCCCGGCACGATGCGATTGCTGATGCAGGAATCCCTGGCCATGCGCGCCAGATACCGTTCGGTGCGCGACATCTTCACCCGGCGCGACACTTTCGACATCAAGACACACGCGTTGCTGCCAATCGTCAACATCGCGCGCTGGGCCGCCCTGAGCGTGGGATCTGCAGCGCTCCCCACCCCCGAGCGGCTCAAGGCGGCCGCCGGCTCCGCCGTGCTGCCCGACGAGCAGGCGCACAATCTGATCGAGGCCTTCGACGTCGTCCAGCGGTTGCGGCTGCGCTACCAGATCGAGCAATACGAACGCTCCGAGAAGCCGTCGGACATGCTGCAGCGGGATCGCCTGTCGCCGATCGACCGGAGCATGCTCGCCCAGGCCGTGCACGAGGTCGCCTCCGTCCAACGCCGGATGGACAATGTCGCGGTGTACCTGCCGGCCGACTCCTGGTCCGAGCATCCCGACGCTTGATCGAATGGGCAGTCGCCGCCCGGACCCCGCGACCTGAGCAGCGCCCAAGCACGTATCCTCACTTCGGTCGTCCTTGCCACCCGTTGGCCTGCAGCTGGCACGCGGGAGGGCATTGATACCGTCTTGTACAGTGTTTCCGCAGGTCAGCCCTCATAGCTCAGGGGATAGAGCATCGGTTTCCTAAACCGTGTGTCGCAGGTTCGAATCCTGCTGGGGGCACTGTCCACTAGTACCAAATAGTCGCCCTAGCTGCAGATACGTACACCCAGTGATCTGCCTCACGTACCCGTTGACGACCGCGCTTAGCGGCTGTTTGCGGCTGCTTATTGCACGCTAATTGCACGGAAGATGATCTTGAGGGCTGGGACATCGTCCGCGCGACAGGGGATCGCCAAGCTGCAGGGGACTTCGCCATAGCAACCCCGCTGAGGCACTTCGGTCGTCGGGCCATCGACCAACCGACGCTCGGCGGCCGTCGACAGAGCACGGCTCGGCATCCGCTGGACCCCGGCATTCCGCTCGCCCGTCACAGCCAAGCCGGCTGTCCTCACCGCCGCTGGCTGCACCACCCAGCTCCGGCGCCACCCACCACGGATCCACAGGCACCCGTCATCACGCGAACGTTCCGCCCTGGGGAGGGCGGCCGGTTCGGTGGCGTTGTCCCGCACGGTCCCGTCGCGGTCCACCGTGCCCGAACCGGTGCTGCCGGTAGGTCGACCACCGCCACCGGGTCCCGGCGTCGATCACGGGCTTCGCCGGCGCGCAGCAGCACCGTCCGCACCCCGCGGCCGGCCAATGCGGTGATGTACGCACCAGACCGCCGGTGCCGGTTTCCCGGATCAGCACCGGCAGTGGCGTGCCGCCGTCGATGAAGTGCTTGACCGCTGCAGCGGCGCTGAGGAACCCGTCACCGGTGACCGCCCGTAAACCGACGCGGCGCAGCGGTCCGGTAAGGCCTGGTAGACCGATTAGTCCGACGGCGAGTGGAGCTGGCTGTGATGTCATGCCGGGTCCTATGCGGCCGCCGTTGATCGGCCCGCGGCGGGTAGGTTCGCCTTCGACCAGACCGGCTTCGGAGGCGAGGTGCGAGGTGGTCGATGCGTTTGAGACGGCGTGCCGCTGGGCGGTCGGGCTCACCGAGCCGCTGCTGAGCACGGCCGCGAGGATCGCCGCCGACGGCGAGATGCGGAAGCAGGCGGTCGATTACCCGCGGTGGGCGGCGGTGCTGTTCGCCGGTGCGCTCGCCGACGTGCTGGGCACGCTGCCGCCGGAGGACCCGTGGCGGCGGCTGTCCGCCCGGATCGGCACGCTGAGCGTCGGCACCCCTCCCCGGGACGATCCCGGCATCGGCGCGTGGGGTCACGGCGGGCCGGAGGGCCCGCGCCGGTTCGGCACCTGGCGGGACGCGGCCGACCTGACCGGGCCGCAGGCCGGGGGCGTCGAGGTTCGAACCGACCCAGGGGTCGCGGCGTTGGTCGAACCACTCCGCCCCGAGGCTGCTGCGGTGCTCGCGTTCGCCGCCACCGGTCGTTGGGGGGCAGCCGCCGCGGTCGGCGCGCTAGGCCCGGACGGGGCTACGGTGTTCTTCGCCTGCGGGCAGGCGCTGCGCTGGGCGGTGCACCGGCGGCGATGCTACCGCGGTCCGGGCGACCTGTGGCCGGTGGAGGTGCTCACCGAATGGGCCGCCCGCGCGCAGCACTCCAGACCGGTGGTGCCACCCATCCCGGACCGCGAGCTCATTACGGCCGCAGCTACCGCGACCTCACCCGCCGGCAGTAGAAGTGATACGGCGATACGGAAGCACGGTGGGCCAGCATGCGCCGCCGGTCTGCTCAGCAGAACCCCAGCAGGCAGGTCGGTGTTCTTCGCAGGCAGCCGCAGCCTGCCCTGGCAGCTCACCCCCGCGGAGGCCCAGCAGTTGTTGACCGGCTACGCGACTCACCCGCCTACGAGGCTACGAACTGGGCGGCCGCATTCGACATGCCCACCACCTGGACACCATCACCGCGCCCACCCTGCTCCTGCAGGGCACCGCGGACCCGTTGATGAGCCAACAGGTATCCCGGTACCAGGCCCTCATCCCCGGCGCCCAACTGGTGTGGCTACCCGGCCTGAACCAGGTGCCGATCTCCGACGACCCCACCTCGGTGGTCCACCACATGCTCACCTTCCTCCACAAAGCCGAGCCGCACCCGGCGTTGACCGCTGCCTGACACCCCCCACAGCGGAGTGACGGCGTCTGCTGACCGCTGCGCTGAGGTATGCGCTCATGAATGGGTTCTTGGCCATCGGGGACGCCTGCTTTCAGGGATGATGCCGATCACCAGCTGAGCAGGTCACCGGCGACCTCGTCGGACCGGTCGGTCGCAGTAGGCGTACGCCCACAGCAGCAGCGCCAAGCGATCTCCGCCGCCAAACCGCCGAGGTACCGCCCACCGGAAGGTTCCCCCCGGGGGTTACGCGCCGATGGCGTAGGCGCCGAGTTCATGTGCAGCAACTCGAGCAGTGTCTCGATTTCGACCGGCGGTGGTTCGGGGGGCCACAGGTACCCCTCCGGCGGCTCTTCGATGACGGTGTGGTGTTGGTCGACGATCCGGAGTGCTCGCCGGTAGGCGGCTCGTTCGACCCGGTGCTGGTGCACGGACGGCTTCGATGCAGCCGAATTGCTCGGCCAGTTGTTGCAGCGTCCCGCCGCGTGGTGACCAGGTTCCACGCGGCGAGGGTCTGCAGGGCGTCGTGGACGGCGCGGCGGGACAGCCCGGTGCTGCTGGCGAGGTCGAAGCTGCGTTCCGGTCGGTGGGTGTGTTCGAGGGCTTCGTAGACGAACGCGGCGGGTGTCCGAGCTCGCGGAACACGGGTCGCAACGAATGCAGCTGCCCGGCCCGCCACCTGACACGCATTGCCCGAGCAACAATGTCGTCGGGAATCCGGAGTTGGTCGTAGCAGCCTGACTGTCGAGTGCTCGCAATGGTCCGGGCTGTTGTTCCTGCGTGCCGGGGCATACTGGCTCGATGCCGAGGTCGTGCGGGCGGGACGGAACGGCGTCTGATTGGTCCGGCGGAGGGATGTCCTGCGATGGCTCTCTCGGTCCCCGGGGTGTTGTATCTTGGCCGCCAGTAACCGCGAATCGCTGGCGAGTACAGGGGTTTCCCCGGGGGTCATGATGGCTACGACCGATTACGACGCACCACGCCGCGGCATTGCAGAAGACACTGACAACGATCTCGAATCCCTGGACGCCCTTAACGCGACCCGCGCCGAAAAGCAGTCACCCTTGGCCGATGTCGACGAAGGTGACAGCGATGACGCTGTCGACTTGCCCGGCGCCGAGCTCATCACCGACGAACTCACCATGCCGGTTATTCCGAAGCGGGCCGACGAGTTCACTTGCACGTCCTGCTTCCTGGTGCAACACCGCAACCGGATCGCCACAGCTTCAGGAGCAGACCTAATCTGCATCGACTGCACCTAACCCCCGTGATGGCTCCCGTATTCGCGCCGGGCGAGAGCGGGTCCGGGCTCGGTTGGCGCCGGTGAACCGCGGCCTCAGCATGATGATGCCGTGGACGAGTCGCTCTCCAACAAGCCATCAGCCAGTAAGAAACACACCACTAGTGGTTCCCTTCGTGGCTCGCCGATGTTGCTGCGGCGTGAGCAGATACCCAGGACAGTTCCTGGGTGATGGGCCGAGGACCGGTCGCCGATGGCCGGCGGGAATTCCCGGCGCCGCTGATTCGACGGATCTCTCGGCTGATCGTCGACGGGCCGGTCGCCGAGCGCCGGGACCGCCCGCATCGGTACATGCACTTGTCGGGGTGGCACGATGCCCGGCCCGCTTATCCGCGGCCTTGCGTCGGGAGCATCGGTTCTTGCATCGAACGGGTCGACCGATTGGAGCCTTGCTGTCATCGGCGTTGGCCAACCGTATGCGCGGGCGCAGAGACAGGCGGTAGTGCAGCCGTTTCTTGGGGCCTGGGGGTCGGGAGAAGGGTTTTCGTCGTGACGTTTCCTGGCGAATGGGCAATGAGCTTGGGTCGCCGAGCACGCAGGGTAGGCAGGGTTGGGAGCCTCAACGCCAGGGGTCAATCGAATGGGTCGACGATGACGCCTCTGGCCCAGAATATGATCCGCCGGTAACGGGCGGCTACATTCCAGGCATGATCTCGGTCGTCACCTATTATTCTTGATTCAGGGCGGTTTCTTGACACACAGGTTTCCTTGGAGTGTGCTGATAAAGCTGAATGACAGCCGCTCGGGAGCGATGCCGCCGCTGACGCCGCGACGTCGGGGAGCCCGTCTACAACCGGGACAGTTTTAGGGGCAAAGTATCGTTTGGATGTGCGGTGTGATCTTCATACTTTCGCTCGGAGCGGGCCTCATGTTGACGGGAAGACGGTCCGCGGGTTGTCGAGGCATCGTGGAGTCACGCGCCGATGCCGCGAGGGAAAGTGCCATCAACGGCGGCTTTTTCGTACATCGTGGCGGCCGCGCGCAGGGGGCCAGCCGGGCTGGGAGAGCCAAGCCTGGGCAACGCGCCCGGACACCGCCGGAGCACCGCAGCCGGGGTCATCGGGTCGTGACCCGGCGAGTGTTCTCGTTGGTCCATCCGAGCGTTAGTGCAGGTCGACACCTGGCGCTGGAACGGGGTATGCCTGTCCGGGTTCACAGCCTCTGGTGTGTTGATCGCGAGGGGAGGCGGTCGGCGCGGACCGGCGATGGCCGCGTGGTCGCTCTTGTGGGCATTCATTCGCTGATCGTCTTTTCCGTGCTCGGAGCTGGAAAGCCGTTGCGACTGAGCATTTTCTTCGCGCGTTGGTCGCTGTGTCAGGCAGCTGTTGTTCGGGGGTTTGCGGTCGTCGAGCAGATCATCGCAGGGGCGGGGTTGTGTCTGCCATCTGGTGTCCGCGGTTTTGTCGGACGGGTGGGCTTTATGATCGCGCCGGTGTACACGAATAGCTTTTCTGCGTTGACTTCAACTGCTCATTTCGGGAACCGGGTGGGGAGATACTTTGATCCGGTTTCAGGGTGTCATTTCGTGATTGCCCGGCCGGCGGCGCAACCGGAGTTGTGGTCAGCCTATCTGGGGGGCGCCCGGATCAGTTACCGCCGGTTCGGCGTCGAACGGGTGCTGGAGTACGACAAGACCCGCGACGGACGGTCGACCGCGCTGTTCTTCGCGGCCATCGACCGCGACGGGCAGGTGGCCGGTGGGATGCGCGCCCAGGGCCCGTACCCGCACGCCGATCGGGCCCATGCCGTGGTCGAATGGGCCGGTCACGACGGCGCCGCGGCGCTTCATGCGGAGATCTCCGAGCGGATCCCGGCCGGGGTGATCGAGATGAAAACCGGCTGGGTGAGCCACCACGCCGCGCGCCGCATGGAGGTGACGGCAGCGCTGGCGCGGGTTTTCGTGCACTCTATGACGCTACTGAACGTGCGTTACGCCTTGGGCACCGTGGCCGCCCACGCGGTCGCGCGGTGGCAGACAACGGGCGGGGTGGTCAGTGCGACGGTGCCGCCGGTGGCGTATCCCGACGATCGTTACCTCACATCGGCGATGTGGTGGGATCGGGAGAGCTACGCCGACCTGGCTACGGCCGAACAGCTTCCCCGGCTGATCGATGAGTCCGCCCAGTTCGGGGGCGCCGACCACCCCGGCCTGTCGGCGCCGGCCGCATGACGACGCCCGTCCCGGTGTGTGCCGGCCCGGCCAGCGACTCGCACGGGCACCTCATCCTGCACGAGCACAGTGCTGCGGACCGGGCGATGTTGACCCGGTTGCGGTCCGACCCTCGGGTGGATGTCATCGATCACCGGGCGGCGATGCTCGCCCAGTTGGGGGCGCTTCGACCGACCCCCCCGGTCGACGAGCTGACTGAGCCCGGCCGGTGGTGTTTCTACCCGTGGCGGCGGACCCTGGTCTGGGTGCTGGGCCCTGCAGGGTTCCGGCGGCTGCGGCTGGACCGCAACCGGAACAAGATCACCCCTGCCGGGCAGGCGCAGCTCGGTCGGCTGAAGATCGGGATTGTCGGGCTCAGCGTCGGCCACGCCGTCGCGCACACCCTGGCGATGGAAGGGCTGTGCGGTGAGCTGCGGTTGGCCGATCACGACCACCTGGAACTGTCCAATTTGAACAGGGTTCCGGCATCGCTTCTCGACCTGGGAATCAACAAGGCGTTGGTGACGGCACGCCGGATCGCGGAGCTGGACCCATACCTCGCGGTGCAGGTTTTCACCGACGGCCTGACCGACACGACGATGGCGCCGTTCCTGGACGGCTTGGATCTGCTGATCGAGGAATGTGATTCCTTGGACATGAAGCTGCGAGTCCGTCAGGAGGCCAGGGCACGCGGCATTGCGGTGCTGATGGAAACCAGCGACCGGGGGCTGTTCGACGTCGAAAGGTTCGACCTGGAACCCGACCGCCCGCTGTTCCACGGTCTGCTGGGCGGGCTCGACCCTGGGGCGCTGAGCGGGCTGACGAATCGGGAGAAGGCCCCGTATGTGATGCGGATCCTGCAGACCGAGCAATTGTCCGCGCCGTTGGCCGCGTCCATGGTGGAGATCGATCACTCGGTGTCCACGTGGCCGCAACTCGGTGGCGACGTCGCGCTGGGCGCGGCCACGGTGGCCGCGGCCGTCCGACGCTTCGGGGGCGGTGGCAACCTGCCCTCGGGCCGGGTCCGGGTCGACCTGGACGCCAGCCTCGATCACCTCGACGGGAGCCCCGACGCCGTCTCGTCGGCGCTCACGGTTGAGCGGGTGACACATGGTGACGTCGTGGATCTCACTGTCCGGGTTCCCGCGGACCCGGTGCAGGCGGTCATTCATGCCGTCCGGTTGGCGCCATCGGGGGGGAACAGCCAACCGTGGTTCGTCACCCGCACCACCGAGGGAGTCGACATCCACCTGGCCGCCGACCGGACCTCGGCGATGGACGTCGGGTTCCGCGGCAGTTATCTGGCCATCGGTGCCGCCGGTTTCAATGCCCGGGTCGCCGCTGCCGCACACGCCGTGCTCGGATCGATGACCGCGTTCCCTGGCGGCGGCGCGTCCGACGTGGTGCTGTCCCTGACCCTGGCCGGTGGTGCCGACCGGGAGTTGGCGGATCAGTATCCGGCGATGATCGGTCGCGTGACGAACCGGAACCTCGGGCGACGGGAACCCTTGACGGCCCGGGTCACCGGCGGGCTCCACGCGGCCGCGGAAGCGGAGGGGGCGAGCGTTCGCCTGGTGACGGCGCCCAGCCAATTGGCCGAGTTGGCCGAGGTGTTCGCTGAATCGGACCGGCTCCGCTACCTGACACCGATCCTGCATCGGGAAATGATGGCGGAGCTGAGGTGGCCGGGCATCGACCGGCTTGACACCGGTATCGATGTGCGAACCCTCGGCCTGGACGCCGCGGAGCTGGCGAAACTGCGGGTCGCCGGCCGGTCCGACGTGATGGACCTGCTCGCCGTATGGGGAGCAGGACACGCGTTGGGCGACGCAACCCGGGAACGGATCACCACCTGTTCGGCGGTCGCGGTCGTCACCGTCGGCTCAGACACCGGCAGCGACTATGTGCGCGGCGGAGCGGCCGTCGAGCGGGTCTGGATCAGCGCGACCCGCAGCAACCTCGGCGTCCAACCCCTGTCACCTGTCTTCCTGTACGCGAGGGACGACACCGACAGGCGCGGGCTGTCCGCACGTTTCAGTGTCGAACTCGCCGACCTGCAACGCCGGTTCGAGGCAATTTTGGGCCTGCTGCCCGGTGAGGCCCCGGCCCTGGTGCTGCGGCTCAGTCACCATGCGGGCAGCACGGCGCGCAGCGCCCGGCTACCGTTGGCGCGGGTCCTCACCGGCGATCCGTCCTCGATGGCGGCAGCACGGTGATGGCCGCCAACCGGAGCCTGGACGAGCTGGTTACCGTGGCCGCCTCGCACCTGATGGGCGTAACCGCAACAACACTGGGCGAGGCATCCGAACAACTGCTGCGTGAACTGGTCGGCTACTTCGACGTGGATCTGAGCTTCTTCCGCCGCAACGACCACACCGCAAGGACGACCATCCTGGTCGCCGAATGGCCGCCCAGACCGCATGTTCCCGAACCCGACCCGTTGGGCGTCGTCTCCTTCGCCGGTGCGGACCGCACCTTCGCGGCCACCGAGCATCTATCGACCGTGATGATCACCCACCCGGACGGCACGGACGACGACTACCAGGACACCATCAGAAGGGGTTCGGGGCTTCCCGGCTCTGTCTCCTCGGTGACGGTTCCATTGCTCAGCATCAGGGACACCATGGGGGTGCTGGGATTCGTCACCTTCGGCGATCGGGAATGGCGCAACACCGAAATCAATGCCCTGCGCGCTGTTGCCGCGCTGCTCACCCAGGTCGAGGCGCGGGTCGCCGCCGAGGAACGGCTCCGCAGCATGGCCTACCACGACGAGCTCACCGGGCTGGCGAACCGGCGGGCGTTGATCGACCACCTCAACCAGCGGATGGTGGTCGGTGCCGCGGGGCCGGTCGCGCTCATCTTCCTGGACGTCGACCGGTTGAAGGCGTTGAACAGCGTCCTGGGTCATGTCAGCGGCGACCAGTACCTGAAAACCCTGGCCCACCGGCTGAGCGCGGCGTCCAATGGTCACCTGGTCGCCCGGCTCGGCGGGGACGAGTTCGTGCTGGTGATGCAGCACTGCGCCGACGAATCAGTCGCCACCCTAATGGCCGAGGAACTCCGCCGAGTCGCGGTTGAACCCATTCCACTCGGCGGTGAGGAGGTCAGCCGCGGCGTCAGCGTCGGCGTCGCCACCGGAACCCCAGGAGCGTTGACCGTCTCCCGGCTGATGGGCCAGGCGGACCAGGCGATGCACCAGTCGAAAGCGCGCGGCGGCAACACCATCAGCGTCTTCACCACCGAGATGCGCCGACGCAACGAGATCCGCACGGCAATCGAGCTGCATCTGGGCACCGCGATCGGCAACGGTTCCCTGGTGCTGCACTACCAGCCGGAGGTCGACCTGGTCAGCGGCCGCATCCTCGGCTTCGAGGCCCTGGTCCGCTGGCCCCACCCCACCTTAGGACTCCTGCCGCCCGGCGAATTCATCGCCATCGCCGAGGCCACCAACCTGGCGGGTGAGCTCGGCCGTTGGGTCATCGAAACCGCCTGCCGCCAACTGAAGAAATGGCAGCACGAATACCGGCAACCCACTCTCGGAATGAGCGTCAACGTCTCACCCGCCCAGCTGATCACCCTGGACTTCGTGACCACCGTGTCCCAGATCCTGGACCAATGTGGTCTGCAGGGCCGTTACCTGACCCTGGAAATCACCGAACAAGCAGTGCTCCGCGACACCGAACAGGCACTGATCACCCTCCGCGGCCTGAAAGACATCGGAGTTAAGGTGGCCATCGACGACTTCGGCACTGGATACAGCTCCCTCGCGCAGCTCAAGGCCTTGCCCGTGGACACGCTCAAGATCGACCAAGGATTCGTCCGCGAGCTCGGCGTCAGCGCCGACGACCTGGCCATCGTGACCTCGATCGTCGGTCTCGCCCGGTCCTTCGGGCTACAACTCGTCGCCGAAGGCGTCGAAACCACGCTGTCCGCAGCGACCCTGCTCGACCTGGGCTGCACCCGGGCTCAGGGATTCCTGTTCGCCAAACCTCTCACCGCCCAGGACGCGGAATGGGCACTCGAACACGAAACGCCAAACCACCGGCCACCCGGACCGCACTCGTTACCCGCCCATGACTGAGTAAGTGACCGCAGGCTGTTCCAGACGACGCAGAAGCCGATCACCGGAACGATCCGGGCCGCCCCGCGCCCCTTCCAGACGAGCGTCAGGCGGTACAGGTGAGAGATCCTCGCGGCCATGTGGTGAGGGTGCGTCCTCCACGTAAATGGTGAACCCCCTTACACCGCCTGCTTCCAGCCCGAACCCTGTACTCCGACGCTGGGCCGGCGGTCGTCTCATCGAGGCACCCCAGAGTCAGGGCCTGGCTCGCCCGAAACCCTCGTGCAACATGCACTTGACCCTGACGCCCGATTCCTGGCCGACCATGGTCTGTTGATTTGACCCGCAAGCCGTCCGCCGCGGCACGATCAACTCCTCTCACCGACCCAGGCCTCATGTCCCGGGCATGTCCCGAACACGGCCCGTGGATCGGCCCGAAGAGCAATGGGTGCCGACGCCTTGGACTTCCCGGAGCATCGGTCAGAACGTCACTCCCACGGTCGGCGGGATCCCTGCCCGAGGCCAGTCGCGGGGGACCGGAATGGCGGTGGGTCTGCCCATGCGGCGTGGGGTCGAGACGCGGGATATGAACGCCACCGGCGCAGCGGAGCGCGCGTCGTAACGCCCAGGCAGCACACCGCCGTTCGGGGGGGTGTGCCGCTATTCGTGGTGTCCAGCCCCGAACTCGTCCTCGACGCGTCAATATTCGGCGCGACGAACAACAACCGTTGCCGTGATTCCATCGATGACACGGCATGCGAACCATCTGTGATTCGGTTCGTTGAGAAACCGGTTGGCAGATCAGGTCCCACAACTGCCGACGCCTTCTAATCGAAGGCCCTTGTCACCCCCCGTCTATCGGATACTCATATTGTGACCGCGGGTAAGTGACTCGTTCGCCGGGGTAACTGAGAGCTTCCGCGCATCACCGTTCAGTGACCGCCCTGAATACCACCGAACGGGTTGCTATCCGGCCGTCGCACTGAACATTTCGTCCCGGTGTGTTTCATGGCTATAATTTGCTATAGCTTCATGTGGAGCCGCGACCAGGCAAACGCCAACAGGCACTGAAAAGCTTAGCAGTGTGCAGGTTTGCGTGGACCAAATGCGGCGGATTGACCGGCTGAAATGGAGAGCACAACCACCGCGACGGCTGACACGGGGTCCTCTGTATCGCATTCGAATCATTTTGTACGGGATCCGGAGATCGAGTGGCCTGTATTCTGCAACGCCGGCCATCTCGAGATGCCGATTCCTTCGCGTCACTTCCACGTGGCCTCCCAGAGGTCGCCATGGCCAACACCGATGCGGAACCGCCAGCGGTGGGTGGTCGTCCCACAGCCCAATGCATCCGGCGCCTTTTGACTTCAGTTCCCAAAGGAATCACCAACATGCATCAACACGACGACACCACGACCGCGGCGGCCGCCCGGGCATTACTCACCGGGATCTGCCTGATCGCCAACAACGGCCCGGTGACCTCCGTGATGATCTACGACAATCGACCCAACGCTGCGCGGGGTCTGTCGGAGATGCTGCGACCGCTGCCCCTCCTGGTCGACATTTCCGTGGTGCGAGATGGTTTTGCGCTGGTCGATGCATACGCGGCCAGACCAGCCGACCTGGTGCTGATCGGCGTGGACGGGGGCAACACTGACGGGGCCGAGGCCACCGACCTGCTGTTGGGCATGAACCCGTCAGCGGTGGTCGTCATCGTCGGCTCGATTCGCGACGTCAAGCATCTCGCGGCCGCGTACGTTCGGGGTGCGCGAGGACTCCTACTCTTGGAAGCCGACCAGGAATCCAGCCCCGACAATCACCACGACGGCCCGCTCGTGTGGTGACTGTCCAAACCGACAGATCAACCAGCGACTCACCAATCCCGGTTTTGCACGCCCCGACACCGGTTGCTTCCGCCGATCACGGGTTGGCGTTGCAGGGTGGACACCCATGATGCGGCGTTCCGGGGGTGGAGACGCTTGACGTACTGACTTGTTCAGCTTTGCGCGCGTTCGTCCCGACGCCCATGTGAGCCACGCTGCCGCCCGTCGGAACGGTCGGTTTCCGGCGGGTCCGGCGCTTCCCCGCCTCCCGCACCGGGGGTCGCACCCCCGGTGCCGGGGGCCACACCGTAGGACACGTCCGAAACCGCACCGACCCAGGTCGACAGAGCACCGGAAAGAGGTTCGAGCGTCATGAGCACGTCGTTGGGGTTATCGCAAGCAGCTACCCGGCAGGTGGTGTCGGAGGCCGGGATGGCCCCGTCACTGTTCAACACGCAACCGTGGCGGTTTCGGCTCCGCCCGGACCGCATCGAGCTCCACGCCGACCTGGGCCGCCGGTTGATCGCCCACGACCCCGAAGACCGGGAGCTAAGGATCGCCTGCGGTGCGGCACAGTTCAACCTCCGGCTGGCATTGCACGCACACGGAGTCACCCCGGTGGTGACCGTCGAACCGGGCGACCCACCCGACGCATTGGCCGTCATCCGCCGCGGCCCGCCCAGCGTGCGCGCGCATGACGACGCCGCCCTGCACCAGGCGATCAGACAACGGCGAACCAACCGGCGACCCTTCCTGAATGCATCGATCCCGGACGTCTACCGGCGGGTACTGACCTACGCCGCCGCCGCGGAGGGTGCGGACCTGCGCAGGATCAGCACCCCGGCGCAGCGATCCCGGTTGCGGTGCATGATCACCGGCGCAGATCAGCGGCAACGCGCCGACGTGGTGTGCCGGGCAGAGATGAACGCCTGGACCGGGTACCGCAATGGTCACCTGGACGGGGTGCCACTGGCCGCGGCCGGTCCGCAACCTGAACCGCAGGACGCGTGGGCGTCCCGGGACATCGGTAACGGGTTCGGCGGGGGGCGGTCCACCGATCAAGACTTCGAATACGAACCGCTCATCGTGGTCATCTCCACCCCGACAGACCGACCCGGCTGCCAGGTCCGGGCCGGTCAAGCCCTGCAACGCCTGCTGCTGACCGCGACCGCTCTCCGACTGTCGGCGTCATTCCTGTCCCAGCCCATCGAGGTCAGCGACGAGCGCGCGGAACTGCGCCGACTGCTGGCCGATGATCGGCACCCACAGGCAGTGTTGCGCCTCGGGTTCTCTGCACCAGCAACGGCCACGCCACGGCGGGACGCGGCGGACCTGCTGCTGCCCGAACACATCGGATCCGCGCACTGATCGGCAGGCACCCGATGACACAGACCCCTTCTCCTTCAGCCAGAACGCCCCATGGAGCGAATACCCTCGGTCGCCCCTGGGGCAGTCACAACCGCAGCATGCAAACCAAAAACAACCCGATTCATTGAGCAAATGACCACGCGGAAGGCAAACATGCGGAAAAGGTTCGGCACGGTGCCGGCAGCCCTAGCGGTCAGGGCAACGGCGGCTGCGCAGCAACTACCCAGCAAGGGTCCAGCGGGCGGCCGGGGTCGGATCGGTCAATTCCATCAATACCGCGATCCGCACGGCACCGAGTCCTGCGGCCAGTGGGACGGCAACGGCCCACAGTGAAACACGGAAGTCGCGCCGATGACGATCACTGCCATCCGGGACGACCTGGAACAGATCAGGCAACGGTGGCGGTCCGGGACCACCAGAGAACAGCAGCGCGACCTGGTGCAACTGAACGATCTGCTGGCCAGCTGCCAACTGCCTGGCCCCACTGAACCCTCGGCCGAGGCGGTGGACCAGGTACGCGGCCGGATCGAGATCCTGATCGACGAGATCGAAATCGGCCTGGGCATCGAACCCGCACCCACCACCGGGTACGCAGACTTCTAACCCGGGACCCGCGCGAGCACGGTCCCCACCCCACCGGCCCGGAGTGCCCGCGGTCGGTGCGGGTCGGCGTCCGGGCACCGCGTCCAAGCGGTTCGGCGTTCACCCGCCGGCGAACACCGTGCGACGCCGGAAGTTACGAGCACCACCTTGTTCACGACCCTGAGGGTCCAGCCGGCCGACGGAGCTGACTTCGGGTCCGCGGTGTCCAAGACAACGATTGGCCTCGTCGATGACTCCGGTCCTCCGTACGCGCTGAGCGGCACCAACCGATTCCGCTGGGCCAGCTGGCTGAATCGCGGTGCTGACGTTATCGGGCCTTCACGGCTCGATTGTCGGCCCGGGCGATGCCGAGCTGCGCCCGCCTAACTGACGGCTGGTTGGTGGATCGTTGGCGATGACCTCGCGGGCGATGTCGGCTAGGAGCCGGTCTTGGTTCCGGGCGGTGTCACGCAGCGCAGCGAACGCCTCTTGCATGGTGAGGCCATGGACATGGGCGAGGACACCCTTTGCCGTTTCGACCACGGCGCGACTGGTGATGGCCGCGTGCAGGGCTGGAAGTACTTCGTCCCGGTCGGCGCGTGAGGTGGATTGGACGATCGCGATGGATGCCACATGGGCAAGGCCCTGCGCCAATGCGAGATCGGTTTCGCCGAGAGCGCCGGGTGTCGTGCCGAAAAGACCGAGAGCGCCCAGGGTGTCACCACGCAGCAGCATGGGGATGGCGTGGACCGAAGCAAAGCCCTGGTCGGCCGCGGCCGCAGTGAACCGGGGCCACCGCGCTGTCTGGGTGCTCAGGTCGGCGACGCTGACCGCCGCACCGGTGTGGTAACAGTCAAGGCAGGGTCCCTCGTCGCGTTGCAGCATGAACAGCTCGAGATTGCGGGCCTCCTCGGAGGTCGCTGCCAGCAGGTGCAGCACCCCGCCGGCGTCGGCCAGCAGCAGCCCGGCCGCGGCAACGTCGAGCAACCGGGCGCAGTCCTGAGCGAGTTCAGCGGTCAGCTCCAGCACGTCCATGTTCCCGACCACCCGATCGGTCAGGCTGCTGAACGAGTCGATGATGTCCTGTTCGCGGCTCTTGATCATCAAAGCCCACCCCCTGATTCTGGCCAGCCGTCCAAGTCGTGCCAGCCGTCGGTTCCGGTGCCGTCGTCGTCCAACTGAAGCTGCCGCTCGATGATCTGGAACGCGACCTGGCTGACGGTCAGGTCGTGGGCGAAGGCGTGCCCGCGCAACCGCAACATCGCCTCGGCCGGATGGACGCCCAACTGGGCGGTGATCATCCCCACCGCCTGATACACCTCCGACCGGGTCAGCCACCCGATATCGGATCGGGTCGAAGGGGGTGATCCGACTGCCACGGAACGGGTCTCGGCGATCAGGTCGAGCAGCGGCAAAGCAGCCAGCTCCCCGGCAAGAAAAGCGCCGCTCTGCGCGGCCCCGATCAACGGGCCGGGCTGGTAACGACACAGATACAGCGCCCCCATCGGGACGCCCGCGACGGTGACCGGCATCGCGAACACGGCCCGGACACCGCCAGTAGCGGCGGCGGCGGCGAAAGCCGGCCAGCGCGCCGAATCGGCTGCCGCGAGATCAGGGGCGGTGACGAAACTTGCTGTCTCGACCGCGTCCCAACAGGGACCCTTGCCGGCGGAGAACTGCGACCACTCCAACGACGCGGTCACCACACCGCACCGGCTCAGCGAATGACCGGTCGAATCACCGGTCACCAACCACAAGCCCGCGCCCTGCACGCCGAGCAGATCAACGCACGCCACACACAATCGCTTCGCCACGTCGCGGGCCGTGCCCGACCCGCCGATCGCCGCGGTGAGCCCGTCGCGCACCACATCCCACCCCTCGGCCACCGGTTCAATCTATCGCCCGGCTAAGGATTCCGGTCATTCCGACGTGAGTGAGCATCCTGGAAAGGCAGTGAACTCGTCGACGTCCCGAATTGACCATTGCCACGCGCGGGCGACGACCCTGGCCACCGCGGCGCCCGCCGGCGCATCGCGCGTCCTTTCAACCGTTGGAGTCGCCGGGACCACGCCGCCTACCCGTGTGAGGGCGCCCAGACCGGGTACTGCCCGTTCAGTGCGGTCGGTGCGGACGTGTCCGCGTAGAGCATGTTGTCGCTCGCTGAGCGTTGCGCGCTCGGGCTGATGTGCTCTCGGATCAAGACGTTGGGCCGCACGCTCGGCCCGGGAAGAAAAGTCATGCCCCGTGACGGCAACGAGTCGGTCCGTGAATGGCATGTCCGGGCGACCCGCGAATATCTACAGGCGGCGACCGAAGCCGCCACCAGGCGGAGTGGCAGCGATGACGGGTTGAATTCGCTGGACTCGGGTGTGACGCCCGGCTTCGCCGACCTGTACGCGGCCAGCAAAGCGGTTCTCTCCCTGGAAGATGGACCGGACAGGCGCACGTGAATAACCTCCGGCGGGCGGGTGTCGGTGACGGTCGGTGAGATGCCGGGAGCGGTGCCCGGCCGGGACCGCTCGCGGAACGGAAGCGCCTGGAGGCATGTCGATTCCTCACCCACGGTGCTGCCGAGAGTCGCGGCGCGTTCCCCCCGCCGTTCATTGATGCGGACCCATTAATGAACCGCTCTTGCGAAGAAACACCGTGGCGACCGCCGCTGTCCGGATGAGGTCACAAGGTGAGCGAGCGCGCATTGTCGCGGTCGGTTCTCCGTCGCGGAGCGATCATCGCGGCGAAACAGGCGATGAGCCATTGGGGGAAGCCAGCAATGCCCGATCGGCCGCCGTCCTTGTCCGGAACCCTCCACTTCGGGAGCTTCGGTGAACTGTCCACCGGTTATCCACCTATTGTGCACAACCATTCGGGCTGCCCCGGGCTGAAAGGCGGCGCGGCGACGACCGTCCGTCCACCCGCGGCACGCTGCTGCTACCACGCGATGCCGGTGATAGTCGCTGGGGCTGTCGCTTCGTCCGTGGGCACGGCGCAGTTCGGACCCGTTCGCGTCATTGACAGTGCATCAGCCGCGACCGATACCCTCATCTGATGGACCCGGGAACCAGCAATGCGGCGACACATCGTGTGGTGCAACGGTTATCGGCACTGTTCCCGTCGGTCGATCCTCTCGTCGTGACCGGGGTGGTTTCTGATAGCTACCGGCAGTACGTGGATCATCCCAATCCGAATTTTGTGCCCGTGCTGGTCGAGGAAACCTCGCGGGACCGGCTCAGAGGACACCTCGAAGCCTGCTCGATACGCGGAGGGTCGCGGCTCTAGGAGCCCAAGGACTCCGTGAACGCGGGTTGGCAATGAAGCACCGAACGTGGTGCCGCGCGCGTTCGTCCGGTGGCGGCAGCTCCTGCAGACCTGAGGTTCCACGAACCCTTGGACGGTCAGCGGCCCGGCGCTGAGCGCGTGGCCCACTACAAGTCGGGCTGATCTGGGGTCGTCGGCCGGGCGATGGCGATCCCCGTTGGTGCGTCGTTGGGGCCGTTCGGCGCCGGGCTGGTTGCAGGCTGCGGAGTCATCTCGTCCGGGGCTGGTCGAAGCGGCCATGCCGACCGTGCTGGTCCGGCTTCTGAACAACGGGGTGGTCAGCCTGCGGTGATGACCCGGATCATGACGCTCCGGTTCATCAGCGCAACCGCCGCAGATCGGATGCGTCGCGAGCGAGAGTCCGTCGGTGCCAATCGACGCGCCCTTGGTCTGCCGGACCTGGGAAGGCAGTAAGGCCAGTTGGCCGCGCGACATCCCAAGCGCGGCGGGCAGGTCTGCGCGGCTGAGTCCGTCCGCGTGGGCGCCGAGACGTCGTACGGATCCTTGACTGAGACATCCGCTGACGGCGATCGGCCGGTCGGCGACCTGGTGCGGCAGCCCAGCAAACTTTCTCACCGGGCGGGTTCGTGCTTCACTTCTCGTCATGAGCGTGTCGGGCAGCAACCGCGGTCAACTATCCGACCCACGCCTTCCCGGACCAGACGCGGACCTCGAGCATCGCGAGGCCGCCGTCGAGGCCCGGGAGACTGCCGTCCAGGCGTGGGAGGACGCCCATGGCCAGCGGATAGAGGCGGCCAAGGACATCAGCGAGGCAGCCGACGAGCGTGACGCCGTGTCCAATGCGCGGGACACCGCGGCCGAGAAGCGGGAGAACGATTCCGACCGCGCCGAGATGCTGGACCCTGAAGGCAAATATGGCACCCACTGGCCGGAGCGGCGAAACGCCAACCTCGACCGCCGTCACGCGCTGGACGACCGCGCGGCATCCGACGACGATCGCGTCGCACTGACCGAGGGCGACACCGACACCGACAGGACTTGACCACAGGAGGCTCGTTGCCAATGGTCCCCACACCGCTGATGTGTCCGGTCCGACGGTGAATCAGCAGCACATGTCGGGGCCAGGTTGTGCCGGGGGTGGACCTTCACGTAGACCCGGGGCGGGCCCGCGCACGGGTGCTCGACCCCGAGAAACGTTGCATGACATGGCGGTGTCACGGAGTTCCTGGACGGGGAACCCATGTATGGAGGGGAAGCGCCAACGGCGGTTGGTATTTCAGTTCACGCATGCAGTGACACATCGATGGCAATACCCGTGCCGCCGATGATGTCAGACAATTCGCTTCCACCATGGAAATCGGCGCCCGGTTATGCCACCGACACTGACCTGGTCGCGGTCGGCGACGACTGCCGGGTGGTGTGCTGTGGAACCGGACGTACCAGTGGGATGTCGCGGGTGGTGCGTTGTCGGTAGCAGGCGTAGTCCGGTGCGGTGGCCAAGACCCGTGGCCAGAAGTCCTCTGCCTCGGCGGGGCGCAGTTACTCGGCTCGGACCTCGAAGTCTTGTCCCTCGACCTCGGCTCGGGCGTCCGGTGCGCTTTGAGGTTGAGGTACCAGGCTGGGTGGTTCGGCAGTCCGCTGTTGGCGGCTACCACGATCAGGTTCTCGTGGTCGGGGAAGAATTGGACGATCACTGTTCGTGGGAGCCCGGTCCGCCGGCCGGTCGTGGTCACAGCAGCGCCCGGCGCGACCAGAGCTGGGTGATCCGCCCGTTGGTTCTTCGGTACAGCCACGCACCGATCCTCACCGACCGGGTGTCGATGAAGTGCTCGGCGCGGGTCTTGAAATGCTCCGACAGCATGTCTTCTCCAGCGTCATCGCGTCGCGAAGCCGGTCGTCGCGGCTGACACCCCGGGTTCCGCCGCCAGCTCAGGTCAGTGGGATGGCGGCGCCGCGGCGGGCATCGGATCGTGGGTGTCTGTGGCGTTTGGACAGACGCTCGCTGTTCCAGGGTCAGCGGCTGACGGGTCTGGTCCGCGGGCGGCGCCGAGGAGCAGCCCGGCGGTCGCGACGAGGTACAACATGACTATGACCGGTTCGGCGGGGTCGAATGACACCGAACCTGGTACGTCGGCGGCGGCCTGGAATTGCAGCGCGACGATGTAGGTCAGTTGGTGCAGCGTTCCGCCGATCAACGCCACCGCAGCCAGCGCGTACCCCCACCCGACCCGGCGCCACAACCACACCGCCGCAAGGGCGTAGGTGGGCACGAGCAGGGCCAGGTCCAGCGCGATGCCCAGGTGCACAACGGTGTCGGTCTCGACCAGGTCACTGCCAACGGGCAGCTCTCCGGTGATGGCGAACCTTGCCGCGGCGTACACCCACATCCCGCCCAGGCCCAGTGCGAGCGCCGCGAGCACACCGCTGATGAACCGGACCGGGGTGCGGGGATGGAACCGGCCCGGCATGCTCGGCGGGTCGAGCGCCGGCAGTGCCCACACCAAACCGAACAGGGCACCGGCGAACACACCGATGTGCAGCAGGAACAGGTCGTTGAAGTCGGCCGCGAACAGGTAAAACGCGTAGGTGTACGCGGCATAGACCAGGATCGCGATCCACACCAGTTCGGCGACAAGCAATCTACGCCGGACACCAATCAGTGCCAGCACGAATACCGGGACAACCACGGTCAGGGTCACCACGTCGTAGCCGCGGAACATCGCGGCCGTCGACGCCGGCCCCGGGTACACCCCGTCCAGGCCCACGCCGGCCACGGAAGCAACGAGCATCAACACCGCGACCAAGGCCGACAGGATCAGCCCACCGCGGCGGTGGTCGTCGGTGTGCATCGCTGAACCCGGTCGGTCAGTGCCGACCGGATGAGCAGGAGTCCGGTGATCGATGAACATGGCGCGCCTCCTGGGCTCCGACCGGGAAGAGGCGACCCGCAGGGAGTGACGCACACGGCCACCTCCACCGATGAGGTTAACCACCCGGCCGGCAGCCCGGTACGGGCGAAAGTCCCTACACCGACGGGTTTGTGGTCAGCAGCCGGGGCCGCAGCAGCGGCTCCGGTCAGGGCTTGGACCGGCGCGGGCGCCGGGATTGGGCGTACCGCGAACCCGGTGCACCGGAGAACACGACGCACACCCCGAGCATGAACCCGAAGTTGTACCAGTTGCCGTTGATGTTGACCTCGCAGATGTTGACGTTGTCATTGAACAGCGACACCAGGAACGTGATGGGGCTGATCAGGCCCCCTCTCACTCGTCCCGGATCTCGGTGACCCACCACCGCATCGGGACGCAGAAGTGGGCCGAACGTGTCGCGCAAGTGATGGGCGGGTATGTCAGTGTCTTGACCTGCGACCGGGTCCTCCGATGGATAGCCACATCGCCCTCCGCGGCGTGACTTTCGACTCTGCGGCCGTTGCGACCGCACGTGCCAGCCTGGTATCGGGACGGCCCGCCGGGGCCGTGTGCGGCCAATGGGGGTGGGACCGTGGGAATCACATCGGTCATCGAGCCCGTCACATTGACAGTTGACGCACCCCGGGCAGCGCGGCCGGGTGACAGCTTCGAAGCTGTGATCAAGGCCTCGGCTTTGGGCAACCCTGTGGTCGAGGGCGAGGTGACACTGATCAACCGGGTGACCTACCGGTACCGGCAGTTCGGCGCCTTCGGCGGCGCGACCACCGCCCATGCCGACCGCACGGAGGTCGTCGACCGGCAAGTCCTGCACCCCTATTCTTTGCGGCGGACGGAGTCGGTGATCGGTGTGGTCACGCTGCGGGTCCCCGTCGACGCGCTGCCAAGCGTGACCGGTGAGCTGGTGCAGATCGCCTGGGGCGTTCGCGTACGGCTCCACGTGCCCGGGGTGCCGGATGCAGAGGAGTCCCGGCCGGTCCGGTTGCTTCTCGCGCCCGATGATCGGCCCTTCGTTGTCAGCAGACCGCCGCGGGTGGTCGACCACAGAGCGGCCGTCCTCAGTTTCGATGCGCTGGCCGGTGGCCGGGTGACGCCGGGATCGATCCTGACCGGCACGCTGACTGTGGCGGCGATCAAACCGTTGACCGCGCGTGCCCTGCGGGTGGAACTTGTTCTGCTGGAGCAGGTTCACCACGGTCCATGGGTGGGCAATGACGATGCAACCGTCATCCCGGAAGGGCAGCAGAAGGAAACCCAGACCCCGATCGCAACCGCCACGCTGGCCACGGGGCTGCGGATGGGAGCGCAGCGACAGGACTTCCCGTTCAGTCTTGCCATTCCGCAGGTGTTGCCCGGGCCGTCCCTGGACACCCGGGAATTCACGGTGAGCTGGCTGCTGCGCGGCGTGCTGGACCGTGTGCACCGCCCGGACCCGTTGGTGGAGGTGGAACTTCAGGGCATCACGGCACCCGAGCGAACGCCCTGACGCACTGATCCGGGCCATTCGGCTTCATGTGTGTCGCGGTGACCGCGCTGCGCGGGCATGGTGGACGCAGGTTCTGATGGAAGGGAGCTGCAGTGTGGGGACACGGGGCCGTTGGCTGGCGGGATGGCTGGGTGCTGCTGGGATCGGTGTGCTGAACGGCGTCGCGCGGGAGGCGACACTACGCGGGCGCATCAGCGAGCAACGGGCCCATCAGGTTTCGACACTGACGCTGATGCTTTCCCTCACCCGGTACATCCATTGGCTGCAACGGCGAGTCCCGTTGCCAACGACAGGAACGGCCCTTGGCGTCGGCGCGAGCTGGGCGGCGATGACGGTGCTGTTCGAGTTCGCCCTGGGTCGGTCGCGGGGCTTGTCCATGTCCGAAGCGGCAGCGGACTACAACATCCGCCGCGGCCGCCTGTGGCCTCTGGTGTTGCTCACCATGACCTTTGCACCTGCCGCGTCGAGATGGCTGATCCGCCGACAGCACACCGGCTGACAGCGGCACCACCCGCACGGCCCGGTGGGCTGATAGGCGGGTCGCTGCGCACTGACTCATTCAGAGCGGCGGCTGCAAATGTTGACCCGGTGCCCGGGGCGGAGGTCAAGGTTCCTGTGCCCGGTACCATCGCTCGACGCCGTGGTGATCCGCCAGGGCGGGCGCGCGGAGGTTTCACGATCTGCTCATGCGCATGGTTGGTGTGCGGAAGCCGCATGGTCACCTACGTTCCGCTCTCCATTTCGTCACGATCGCGGGATTCCAGTCTCTCGCCGCTGCGCCTCGGCGGCACGGGTGATCGTCGAAAGCCCTTGGGGACGTTTGAACCAAGCTGCCGGGAGGGTAATGAGGGTGTTCGACCGGGGATAGATTTGCAGCAGTGGAGCGGGGAGAAGATGCGGCGCGACACCGTGCACGGTGGGGACAGTTTCTCCGATCCCGGCGGCAGGAAGCGGGTTGGAGCCCGCGGCGTCGGATATCAACTCTCGCAGACCCGGCTGCAGGAGCTGCTCGTGGAGATGGAAGCCGGTGTGGACGACATCTTGTCGGCGACCCGGGATCGCATGGAGGCCCTGCTCGATGCGGTGCTGTCGGTGTCCACCGGGCTCGACCTTGATTCCACGTTGCGTCGGATCGTGCAGGGCGCGATGGAGCTCGTGGATGCCCGATACGGGGCGATGGGTGTCCTGGACGAGCGCGGGGGGGTGATCCGTTTTCTGCCCGTCGGTATCGACGAGGGCACGAAGGAACTGATCGGGCCGCTGCCGACCGGCCACGGGGTACTTGGGGTCGTGATCGAGGACGACAAGCCGCTACGGCTGCGCGACATCGCAACACCCGATGTCCATCGGCTTCCCGCCGCACCATCCGCCGATGCACACGTTCCTGGGCGTGCCGGTCAAGGCCCGCGGCGAGGTCTTCGGCCGGCTCTATCTGACCGAGAAGAACGGCGGTCAGGAATTCACCGCCGACGATGAGGTGGTGGTCCTGGCTTTGGCCGGTGCGGCCGGCATCGCCATCGACAACGCCCGGTTGTACGAGGACGCCCGGCGGCGGGAGCGTTGGCTGCAGGCGACCGCGGAGGTGTCGGCGACACTCCTCGGTGACGACGGAACCCAGCAGGCGCTGCAGCTGATCGCCACCCGCACCCAGGAACTCACCAACGCCGAGTACACGCTGATCGCGGTCCCTAAAACCCGCAGTACAGCGCAGCAAGCGGATGAGTTGATCGTCGAGGTCTGCGTCGGGGTCGGCGCCCAGGAGATCCTCGGACGTCACATCCCGGTCAACGGTTCCACCACCGGAGCGGTCTACGCAGACCACACGCCGCGCAGCGTGCCGCAGCTGGCGTTCGACCTCGCAGCGGGCGGGAAGGTGCCGTCCGGCCCGGCGCTGGCACTGCCTCTGGGCACCGACCAGCTTCCGGCCGGGGTCCTGTTGACGGTCCGCAAGGCGGGATCTTCCGCGTTCGACGACGGTGAACTCCGCCTGGTCTCGACCTTCGCCGATCAAGCGGCGCTGGCGCTGGAACGCGCAGAGAACACGGCGAGGGCAAGGGAACTGGAGATTCTGACCGATCGCGACCGGATCGCGAAGGACCTGCACGACCACGTCATCCAGCGGCTGTTCGCCATCGGACTCGCGATGAACAGCACTCAACGCAGACTCACCACGCCGGACGCTACCAACCGGCTGAACGTTCACATCGACGACCTTGACGACGTGATCCGCGACATCCGCACCGTCATCTTCAATTTGCAGACCGAGCCGGGCGGCGCCGCGCACCTGCGCACGGAGCTGAACGACATCATCGGTGAACTCACCGAGGACGCGCCCCTGCACACCACGGTGCGGATCTCCGGCCCCTTGGACGCCGTCCCGACCGACCTCGCACGGCACGTCCGGGCGGTTGTCCGGGAAGGCGTCAGCAACGCGGTCCGGCACTCCCACGCCGACAACCTTTCCGTCACGGTGTCGGTCAACGGTGACATCACCATCACCATCACCGACGACGGCATCGGAATGCCCGACGCCACCGCCCGCAGTGGCCTACGCAACCTCACCGACCGCGCCACACAAGTCGGCGGCCGGTGCACCATCAGCGCGCCCACGAGCGGCGGAACCACGCTCAACTGGACCGCATCCCTGCACTGACATCCCACCCCGCCGGCAATACGTGCGCCGTTCACGAAACCCGGTCAGAACGCGCCGCTCTGAGAACGTCTCGCTGGAAGGTGCGGCGCCCGGCACGACGCCATTTGTGAGGGTGAGCGCTCGGGCCGCTCGCGGCACGCGGCTGCCCGGAGGTAGCCAAAGGCTGCAGCTGCGCTGTGATCCCGAGTTGGGTGGCCCTCCCCGTGGTCATCCTTCCGGTGACTGTTAGGGACCGAGGAGAGCTCGAACCCTCACCATTCCCGGCGGACAACCCTGGCGGGCCCAGCATCACGTTTGCCATCGTCCGGTCATCAGGACCGCACTGAACTGTCCCGCGGTGATGGGCGGTGACCGGCCAGTGCAGCGGTTCGGCGGCCACGTCGATCACGAAACATGGTGAACACATCCCGCGGGAAGTCCTGGGTCAGGAGATAGACCAGCGCCGCAGCGAGAAGCAGATTCGGCATCACGTCGTAACCCAACGGACTGATCCCGACCAGGAAGAGAATCGCCCCGCTGAGACCGACCTTGACCCACAATCCACGGCTCAGGATCAGTGCGGCCAATGCCAACTCGACGATCAGCATGACGATCCCGAACACCCGAGGGTTCGGCTCGATGAGGAACAACCCGATTCGCCGGTAGAAAGGCAGCAACGCCTGTTCGGCGAAGCCCACGTACCCGTGCGGATCCGAAATGACCAGCGAGCCATGAACAGCAAGTCCCATCACGCCGAAGAACACCCCGACGAAAAGCCTCCCCGCCTGCGGCCTCACCAGGCAGAACACCGTCACCGCCACCACGAACGCGCCCCACACAACCACTCTCGTCAACACGAGGACCCCTCCATTCCCTGAACCAACCTTCACGAGCCACCCAGACAGTGACAGAACAAAAGGTCTCAACCGACCGCGAACATCAGGTCACCGGGCGCCTGAAGGACAAGCGAACGCCGTCGCTCGCGCAAGGGCCTTTCGGTTCCGCGCAAGGGCCTTTCGGTTCGGTGACCGGCCCAACGCCTGAAACGTCGGTGGTGACCATCGGTTGTTCGATCAGTCTGCGGGGCGGCTCAACGCATCCCCCAGCGAAACGCGCATGGTTTGCGGCGCCGTGGTCACCACCCGGCAGGGAACCACGCGCCGACTTGTCCGGACAGCGACATCCCCCGCCGAGACTCCCTGCTGTCAACTGTGTCGCAGCGAACGCCCGCCGGATACAGCCATGGCATGCGGCAATTGCAGGTACAACATCTCCGCCAGTCCGTAGGTCACCACGATGCCCGCCATGAAAGCCGCGAGCAGCATGTCATTGCCCTCGAACCACACAGCGGCGATTCCCACGCCGAGCGTGACAACGCCCGCGCAGAGCGCGATCCGGTGCCACAGCCCACTCGCGAAGACAGCGTGTCCGGCCATCGCGGCAGCGATCAGCCCCAGGATCAAACCGGTGGCCGCCATCCCGCGGGTGTCCTTCAGGAACGGCATCTCGCCGCGGACCAGGTAGCCGACGTACGGCACCACGATCGCAGCGACCAGAAGCGAGGCAATCAAGTTCCTGTAGGTGTTCTTCATGACCTACCCCCTTCTCCCACCCCTCAGAATGAACCGCCAACGGCCGGCGCGGTAGGGGCCAAGGTCCCAGCCGACGACCCGGACGGAACCAGATACGCAGTGCGCCAGCACATCCAGCATCCGACCTGCCACCACTTCGGGTCAACGTGATGACCGTGACGTTGACGTCCGATGACCCTGACGGCGGCAGGCGAAGGCATTCACGCTGAGAGCAGTGACGACCGGCAGCAAGGTTCATCGTGTGTTCCGAAGGAGTCGACGGGTCCGACCGGACCGGCCTTCGGTACCGCGCTCGCTGATCCCGATCCCGATCGACCACCCGGACGGCGCCGCGGAACGCGTCCCCGTGTTGTTGATGGTCTCCGGGACCGGACCCGTTACTCCCCGGCTTCCGCATCGGGCGGTCCCGGGCACAGCGCTACCAACGTGACTGACGTCGTTGTGTGACTTTGTACCCTTCATCACCCGCGTGTGGTGTCCCATCCTGAACTGAACACCGCCGGTCGAGAAACCCGCGGTTCACCCGTCTATCGGGGTCTGGAGGCATGCGATGCCACCCGTCACGATCAGCGCGACCCGGCCGGTGCCCAGCGATCCTGAGCGCCGCCGGCTCGAGCCACTGGGATACCGCAGTTGCGTCCAACTGCTCACGCGGGGCCGACTCGGGAGGGTGATTTACACCAGCGGGGCCATGCCCGCCGCCCAACCGGTCACCTACGGCGTCGACGGCGACGAGGTCATCTTCCACACCGATCGTGGCAGCGCCCTGGACCACGCGGTCACCGGGGCTGTCGTCGCCTTCGAGGCCGACGACATCGACCTGAACACCCAGGACGGGTGGAGCGTGCTCGCAGTTGGGCAGGCCTACTCAGTCACCGATGTTCAGCGGCTCACCGCCCTGCTCCAAACAATCCCGCGGTCCGTCTGGAACGGGCCATTGACCACCACCATCGCCATACCGATCACCCAGGTCACCGGCCGCCGGCTGGCGAACACCGCACCGGAGTCCGTCTCGGAATGACCCCTAGAAACCGCCTGACAGGGCGCGCGCTGGTGACGCCCGAGAGGGCTGGCGCCTGACCGCGTTGTAGTGTCGCATTCGCGCTTGAAGAGGTCCTGCCGGCTTCTGATCGAAGAATTCACGGACGGGTGCCGGCACCCGTCCGTCTCATCGAGCCGGCATCTTTCGGCCCTGTGATAGGCCTTTCGGCACTGCGCGAGGTGTGCTCACGAAACTAGGCTGAGCTCGTCGGACGTCACCCGCCTGGGTCTTCGTCGTCCGCGATGTGAGTGGGTGCTCCTCGTGAGCAAGCTGGTACGACGTGCGCTGCTGCTGACGACCGTGGGCGGGTTCGCCGCCGCGATCCGGGCCCGATACCAGCGATGGGGCGCCACCGACGCAGATCTCGATCGCGTGCTGGCCGGAGATGCGGAGCTTGCCGGTCCTATTCACTCGGCCACCCGCGCGATCACCATCACCGCGCCCCCGGAGCAGGTCTGGCCGTGGGTCGCGCAGCTCGGGCAGGGTCGCGGCGGCTTCTACTCTTACGACTGGCTCGAAAACCTGGTCCCCCGCACCGACATTCACAACGCCGACCGGATCGTTGCGGAGTGGCAACACATCGTCGTCGGTTCCCAGGTCCGGCTCGCCCCAGAGGTGCCGCTGCAGGTGGTCGGGGAGGGCGTCGGCCGGTCGCTGGTCCTGCGCGGAAGTGTCCCCATGGGAACCATCCCGGCGCCTTACGAATTCACCTGGGCCTTCGTGCTGCTGCCTCAATCGGACGGGTCGACGCGGCTCCTCGTGCGTGAACGCTATTCCTACACCCGGCGGTGGGCGGGATTGATCGTCCAACCCGCGCAGCTCGTCAGTTCCCTGATGACGCCGAAGATGTTACGCGGCATCAGGGACAGGGCGCAGCGCCCGCCACCGAAACCCGTCGTCCCAGGGCGGATACCGCACGAGACGCCGGCGCACCCTGCCAGCCGACTCGCTTCGGCCTGATCTCACCTGGCCGACCGGCCGGTCTCGCTCGTGTCGCAATACCCAGAAACATGTTTTAAAACGTGCCACAGAACCATGGAGTGAAAGGAAGCCCGCGGTGAAGACATCTCGGATTGTCGCCCTGGTCATCGGATGCCTGCTGCTGGTGCCGGGTCTCGGGATGTTGTTCGGTGGCGGGTTGCTCGGCCTCGCGTACACCACCGGACGCAACGATGCGGGCTACTTCTCGTCGTCGGTGATCGGTCTGCGGACCGCCACCGCGGCCATCACCGCCGAAACGCCCACACTGACAACTGATCTGCAGAAGTCGACGTGGGTGATCGACACCCTGGACACCGACGTCCGGCTTCGTGCCACCGCCGTCAGCGGTGACGTCGGGACGTTTCTCGGGATCGGTCCCGCAGCCGATGTCGATGCCTACCTCAGCGGCGTCGGACACGCCGAGATCATCGGTTTGACCAAGGGCACGCCGGTTTACCGCACCAGCGAAGGAGGATGGAAGGCAGCGGCCCCCGGCGATCAAACCTTCTGGGTCGCATCAACCCAGGGAGTGGGAACGCAGGAACTGAGCTGGCACCCCACCGATGGCCGATGGGCGGCGGTGATCATGAATGCTGACGGATCGCCCGGTGTCTCGGTCGCCGGAATGGTGCAGATCAAAGCCGGATTCCTGCTGCCGCTCTTGATCATCCTGCTGATCGCCGGTTTTGTGACCACCGCCGGCGCGATCGTTCTGATCGTCGTCGGGGCCTCAGGCAGGCGCACCGGCAAGACAGATCGGGGGTGGGCGCCGGTCGTCGGCGGCGCAGTGCCGGCCGATGCGGCAGGCTCGGCGACGGCGGAGCATCCGGTCGTCCTCACCGCCCACCTCGATCCGGGTCTTTCCCGCTGGAAGTGGATGGTGAAATGGTTCCTGGCCATCCCGCATTACGTCATCCTGACGTTTCTGTGGCCGGCATTCCTGGTGGTCACCGTCATTGCCGGGTCGGCATCTTGTTCACCGGCCGCTACCCCCGCGGGCTGTTCGACTTCACCAGCGGTGTGCTGAGGTGGACCTGGCGGGTGTCCTACTACGCCTCCAGCGGCGGTCTCGGCACCGACCAGTACCCACCGTTCACCCTCGGGGCCGCCCCGGACTACCCGGCCACCCTCGACCTCGCCTACCCGGCACACCTTTCCCGGGGCCTGGTGCTGATCAAATGGTGGCTGCTGGCGATCCCGCATTACGTGATGATCGGACTGCTCGTCACCAACTGGTGGGGCTGGTCCTCGACCGGTGAGCGGTTCGCGTTCGGGCCGGTCGGCAGCGGCGGCCTTCTCGGGCTGCTGGTCGTCATCGCCGCCGTCATCCTGCTGTTTTCCGCGAAATACCCCCTGCAGTTGTTCGCCGCGATCGTCGGGTTCAACCGGTGGATCTACCGGGTCATCGCCTACGCCACTCTGATGACCGACCAGTACCCACCCTTCCGGCTCGACCAGGGCGGATCCGAACCGGCCGCGCCGCCACCGGTGCTGCCGGCCGCCGGGCCGACACTCCCGCGGGTACCGCAACCGGTGTGAGACCGATCCGCATCGGCATCACGGACGGCAGCTCGTCGCCCGATCTTTCAAGAAACTCGCCTGGAAAAGGACATGGTCCGCATCGTTGTCGCAGCGTTGTTCGTGCTGCACGGCCTGATCCACCTGTTCGGATTTGCCAAGGCCTTCGGCGTCGCCGACCTGCCGCTGCTAGCCCAGTCAATCTCCGAACCCGTCGGGGTGGTGTGGCTGATGGCTGCATTGCTTTGCTTCGCGGCGGCTGCCGCACTGTTCGTCACCCCGCGGTGGTGGTGGATCGTCGGTGCGCTGGCGGTCGCGACGTCGCAGGTCGCGATCGCAACAGCCTGGTCCGACGCCGGCGTCGGCACGGTCGCCAACCTACTGCTGCTCGTGGCGGTGGCGTACGGGTTCGCTGCACGTGGACCGTTCAGTCTGCGCGCGGAATCCGAACATGACATTGCGCGGGAGTGGCCGTCCGCCGATCCACGACTCGTGACGGAGGAGGATCTGGTGGCGCTGCCGGATCCGTTGCAGCGTTATCTCCGCCGGGCCGAGGTGGTCGGTCGGCCCAGGGTGGTTGATTTCCGGGCGAGGTTCACCGGTCGGATCCGCAGCGACCCGGACAGCCCGTGGATGGGGTTCACGGCGGACCAGGTGAACATCCTGGACACTCCACGTCGCTTCTTCCGGATGGACGCCCGGATGAAGGGTCTGCCGGTCGATGTGCTGCACTCCTTCGACGACAAGGGCGCAACGATGCGGGTTAGGCTGCTGTCCGTCCGCACCATGGTCGATGCACACGGCGCTGAGATGACCCGCGCCGAAACGGTCACCCTGTTCAACGACATGTGCGTCCTGGCGCCGGGCGCACTGATCTTCGCCACCTCGAATTTCACGGTCACCTGGGATTGCGTTGACGCGCACCATGTCATCGGCCATTTCACCCTGGGGGTCAACACCATCACAGCGGAACTGACGTTCGACGACGACGGCGACCTGGTCGATTTTGTTTCCGACGATAGGGCGGCGGGCTCACCGGATGGTCGCACGTTCACTCGCGTGGGCTGGAGCACCCCGGTCCGCGACTACGCCAAGGTGGGCCCCGCGAGGGTCCCCACCACTGCGGAGACCAGGTGGCACCCCGCCACCGGCGCCTGGACCTACGGCGAGTTCGCACTCACCTCCTTGGCCTACAACCAGGCTCACCGACACCGCAGCACAGAACCGTCGATCTGGCCTATCGCCGCCGGCAGTCGCACGGACGGCTGAGCGGGGGGAATGGTTCATCCAACTGCAGGCACCGACCAAACAGCTCTTCGTGTTCGACCACTCCGGGCACCGGGCGATGTTCGAGGAACCCGCCCGTTTCCACGACGTCATGACCAACACCGTCCTCGAGGACACCTACCCCGGTAGATCCACGCGAGATCTCACCCGTAGCTGTTTTATCCGGCAGGTGCGGCAGGAATTCATGGCCTTTTCTTCGAGTGGTGATGAACGTCATCATCTGCGTGTGGCCGGATCATGGAATTGGTCGGTGACACATCTCAACTAAGGGGATAATCCTTGTTGCATGGCCCTGTCGGGCCGTCTGTTTTTCTCCACCATTTGATGCTTGGTCTGAGCCCGGAGTTGCATGATGAGTACAAGTCTCGTTCCCACTGTTCTTGACGGTCTCCCTGGGACTGCGGCGGCTCGGACGATTGATCTGCGGAAGGTGTACGGGTCGGGGGATACCGCGCTGGCCGCCCTTGACGGGGTGAGCGTGGAATTCGGTCGCGGCCAGTTCACCGCGATCATGGGGCCGTCGGGTTCGGGGAAATCGACGTTGCTGCACTGCCTTGCTGCGCTTGATGACGCGACGTCGGGGCGGGTTTTCATTGGCGACGCGGAGCTGACCACGCTGAAAGACAAGGAATTGACACTGCTCCGGCGGGACCGGGTCGGGTTCGTGTTCCAGTCCTACAACCTGGTACCGACCCTGACTGCGTTGGAGAACATCACCCTGCCCATGGACATCGCCGGGCGGAAACCTGACCGAGCCTGGTCGGACACCGTGATCGCCACCCTGGGCCTGGCTGCGCGAGTCCGGCACAAGCCGAGCCAACTCTCCGGTGGCCAGCAGCAGCGAGTGGCGTGCGCCCGGGCCATGCTGTCTCGTCCAGAGATCATTTTCGCCGACGAACCGACCGGGAACCTCGATTCGGTGGCCGGCGCGGAGGTGCTGGGTTTCCTGCGCCGTTCGGTCCGGGAGTTCGACCAGACCGTGGTGATGGTCACCCACGACCCGGTGGCCGCCGGGTACGCCGACCGGGTGCTGTTCCTGGCCGACGGGCGGATCGTCGACGAGATGGCCGATCCCACCGCGGATCGGGTGCTTGACCGGATGAAGGGTTTCGACAGCAACAGTTCACTCCCGGCGGGGGTGTCGTGATGCTGCACTCCACGTTGAAAGGCCTGCTTGTGCACAAGCTTCGGATGGCGATGAGTACCTTCGCGATCGTCCTGGGGGTCGCGTTCGTTTCCGGCACTTTCATCTTCACCGACACCCTGAACAGCAGCTTCACCGACCTTTTCCGGCAGACCGCCCCGGATGTGATGGTCCGACCCGCGGACTCGCAGGCCGCGTCCTCGGGTGGGTTCACCGGCTCGGACACCAGGGTCGCACCGGCGGCGCTGGTCGCGGCGCTGGCCGAGTTGCCCGGTGTTGCCCGGGCCGACGGCGACATCACCGACCAGGGCACCCTGGTCATCGGCAAAGACGGCAAGGTGATCAGCAGCGGCGGCAGCAGCGGCGGCGCCCCCGGCATCGGCGGGAACTACACCGGCGGCCCCGCCGCGGATGGATCCCAGATCACCACCATCACCTCGGGCACCGCCCCGACCGGGCCGGGGCAGCTGCTGCTGGACGACAAGACCGCCGCCACCGCCGGCTACGCGGTAGGAGACAGCGTGCAGCTGATCACCTCAAGTGAGCAGCCCTCGGTGACCGGCACCATGGTCGGCACCGTCCGTTTCGGCCCGACCGGCAACCTCGTCGGGGCGACGCTGGTGTTGATGGACACCCCAACGGCGCAGCAGTTGTACCTGGGCGGCGCGGACGCGTTCCAGGAGATTTCTGTCACCGGCGACGGAACACTACCCAACTCGGAGCTCCGAGACGCCGTCACGACGGCGTTGCCGCCCGGGTTCGAGGCCGTCGACGACGAGCAGACCGCCGCGGAGAACCAGAGCCAGTTGCAACAGACCCTGTCCATCTTCACCGCCCTGCTGCTGGTGTTCGCCGCGGTATCGCTGTTCGTGGGCACCTTCCTGATCCTGAACACGTTCTCCATCGTCGTTGCCCAGCGCACCCGGGAACTTGCCCTGTTCCGGGCGCTGGGTGCGTCCCGCCCGCAGGTCACCCGCTCGGTGCTGTTCGAGGCGCTGGTGATCGGGCTGATCGGGTCCACCATCGGGCTGCTGCTCGGTGTCGGCCTGGCCCAGGGATTGAAGACATTGTTCGGGGCCATCGGCATCGACCTGACCGCAGCCGAGCTGGTGTTCCAGTGGCGCACGGTCGCCGCCGCCTACACGGTCGGTGTGCTGGTCACCCTCGTCGCCGCGTACCTGCCCGCGCGGAAGGCGTCCAGGGTGCCACCGATCGCCGCGATGCGCGACGAGGTCGCCATCCCCGAGTCATCGCTGCGCCGGCGGATGCTCGGCGGGGCTGTGCTGACCGCTGCGGGTGCCGTCCTCATGGTGTGGGGGTTGGCCTTCGACGGTGCCCTGGCAGTGCTGGGTGGTGGGGTGCTGGCGGTGTTCGTCGGGGTTGCGCTGCTCAGCCCGGTGATCGGCCGGCCGATCGTCGCGGTCATCGCCGGACCGTTCCCCCGGTTGTTCGGAACCGTCGGAACCCTGGCCAGGGAGAACTCGCGCCGCAACCCCCGGCGGACCGCCGCGACCGCGTCGGCGTTGATGATCGGGCTGGCGCTGATCAGCACCATGGCGGTCCTGGGCCAGTCCCTGAAGTCCAGCACGGACGAGATCGTCAGCACCGGCCTCACCGCCGACTACGTGGTGTCCGGCGCAACGTCGGCGCCGTTCTCCCCGGCGATCGCGTCCCGGATCGCCGCCGTCCCTGGGGTGGCGCTCGCGGTTCCGCTGCGGGTCACCGCTGCCATGGTCAACGGACAGGACGGCGCGGTGGCCGCGGTCGACCCCCCCGTGTTCAACCAGGTCGTCGCGATGACCGTGGAATCGGGCAGCCTCACCACCGGCGACCAGGGTCTGCTGGTCTCCAACCCCCGGGCCGCCGCCGAAGGGTGGAAAGTCGGCGACACCGTCACTGTCGGGCTGCCCGCCCGCGCCACCGACCTCACGGTCACCGGCATCATCACCGCCAACAGGTTCCTCGCCGCGGACCTCGTGGTCTCACCCGCAGTTCTCACCGCCGGTGGCGTCGCACCCGTCGATTCGATCGTCTTCGTATCGCAGGTTCCCGGCGCGGACCCGGCCGCGGTGGCCGCCGGAATCCAAGCCGAACTGGCCGCACTACCGACCGTGACACTGCAGGACAAGGCCGCCTTCGCCGACACCCAACGGGCAACGATCGACCAGTTCTTGGCCATCATCTACGCGCTGCTCGCCCTGGCGGTGATCATCGCCGTGCTCGGCATCGTCAACACCCTCGGGCTGTCGATGATCGAACGCACCCGCGAGGTCGGGCTGCTCCGCGCAGTCGGGATGAGCCGCCGGCAGCTGCGGTCGATGATCCGGCTGGAATCGGTGGCCATCGCCATCCTGGGCGCCGTATTCGGGATCGGGCTGGGCGTCGTTTTCGGGATCAGCCTGCGTAGTGCCATGGCCGGTCAAGGCATCACCGTGCTGTCCATCCCGTGGACCCAGCTGGCCGTGTTCGTCCTGCTGGCCGGTGCGGTCGGCGTGCTCGCCGCCGTCTTCCCCGCCCGCCGCGCAGCCCGGATGGGCGTCCTTCGGGCGATCACCGCCACCTGACACCGGCGGTGCCACCGCGTCTCGAACGCTGTCGAAATCGAGCCGAAAAGTGGAGTCTCAGGAATGGACGAAATCCTAACCGTCACCCCAGGCGACAAGACCTCAGTGAGCGAGCAGCAGCCGGTGAAGCTGTCCGCGGCTGTGCAGGCGCTGGCTGAGGTCACCGGGGTCGCGGGCCGGGGTGGCGTCGTTGCTGGGGCTGCCGTTGACATCACCGCGGCACAACGTCGGTGGAGCTTCCGGCGGAGGCAGCGGTAGAGGCGGCGGCGCCGGCGTACCAAGGCCGCACTCACAGCAGGCCTTGCCGTTGTGCCAGGACGATCAGTTCGTCCCTTTGCGGCTGGCTCGCGCCGGCAATGGTCTTGATCATGGTTGCCCGCCTGCGGCGGTCACGGGTGCGCCTGCGGATTCTGGTCAGCATGGTGATTCCTTTCTTTTGTGCTTTTGGTGATGCGCGCGATGGTGAGTAGGGGCCCGCCGGTGCGGCGGTCCGGTCCAAGCCGGAGGACGTGACGCGTGTACGCCGTGGGTGATGCCGCGTCAGTGCGCGTTCCCACGCGTTCCCACGCGGAACCAGGCTGCCCAAGCCGCCCAGGCCCACAGGAGCCCCCACGTTCCCAGCAGGGCGCCATTGGGTCCTGGAGTGGCGTCCTTGCCGTTGATGAAGAAGGTGAGCTGGATGGTGAGCTGGGCGGGGAAGTAGACGCCGACGATCAAGGGGGCCAGTGCACAAATGCCCGAGAGACGTTGGGAAACCAGTACTGCGGTGCCCAGCAGCAGCATGCCCAGGGCCATCAGGACCGACCCTGCCGGGGTGAGTCGTTGGGAGAAGGCGCCGTCGGGATCTGTGAACACGATCGCGAAGGCGGTGATCCAGGCGGCGACACCCAGGACGACCAAGCCGGTTCCGGTAGCGGCGAGCCCGCGGCGCCATCCGGTGGCGATTGCGCCGCGCAGCCAATACGCAGCCGGTAAGCCGAGGAGGCAGAGCGCCATCACGGTGGCCGCCAGGTAGTAGGAGCGGCCCAGCGGATTGAAGGCGTGCAGGGACAGGTCGCAGAACAGCGCCAGCCCGCCGATGGCGCCGCCGATGCACGCCGTGACGAGCTTGCGGCGTGTTGGTGCGGACCGTCCGGCGGCGTTCTCGGTGTGGTCGGGGCCAGTGACGGCCGTGGTGGGGTTCATGGAACTGGTCCTTTCGAGCTGAACAGGGCGGTGTTTGCCAGTTGCTCGCCGTTATGAACCGATCGCGGTGTTGCGAGCGGAAAGACAGCCACGGTCGGCTGTTTCGTGAATGCCTCACTAACGGGTGGGGTGACGGCCAGCTGGTGGAGTTCCCGGCTCAGGTCCCGCGGTCGGTGTACGTGGACCCAATGGCCGACCCCGCTGATCTCGCATCCCCGGACAGACGCCGGTAGCCGATCGAGCTTGGTCGGAATGTTGGCCTTGACGTACAACGCCGGTACCTGGATCGAGTTGAGCGCGGTGGCGCTGTCGTAGCCGAATGCAGCGCCGACGATGTGCCGGGCGGCTTCGTGCGGCACACGGGCAAGTCGGTCCAGTAGGGCGTGCCGGTGCCGGGGGTTGTCCACCTCGGAAAACGTTGCGGTGTAGAACGCCCGGAGCAGCGACGGTCCAACGGGTGTACGGAGCAGGGCGGTGAAAAGGCGCAGCGCGGCTCTCAGCGGTGGTGGCAGCTGGATCGGCGAGTCCAGGATGACAACACCGGCCACCAGGTCGGGACGGGACACCGCCAACTCGAGAGCGACGAGCCCGCCCTGGCTGTGCCCGACCACGACGAACCTGTAGAACCCGGCGGCCAGGGCCTGCTCAGTGATGTGCTGCGCCTGGCCCGCGATGGACAGGTCACCGGTGTAGACGGGGTCGAGACAGAGGGTGGGGCCGCTCAACAGCTGCGCGAGGGCGTCGAACTCTGCGGCATGGCCGGCCAGGCCCGGGATGAAGAGAGCTGGCAGGCAAAGACTTTGGTCAACGGAGTAGGTGTTCACGCCTTCACCAACTCGGTGAAGGCAGCTGCGTGGGCGCGGGCGAATTCGGCGAGTGTCCTGCCGGCCCGGCCGATGATGCGCGGCACGTCGTCGGTGGTGGTCGCGTACTCGCCGCGTCGTAGTCCGGCGAAGACTTCGAGGATCTGCCTCGCGGTTGGTTCGGGAATCCCGTTGGCCACCATCGCCTTGGCGGCGTCGTCGGGAGGCACGTCCAGGTAACTGATGTCGCGACCGGTGACGTCGGACAGCCGTTGTGCGACCTGGTGGTAGGTGAGGGCTTCAGGACCGGTCAGCTGCAAGACACCCGGGCGAACCGAGTCGTCGAACAGGACCCGGGCTGCCACGGCAGCGATGTCGGCCGGGTCGATCATGGCGATAGGCGCAGTGCCGGCCGCGGCCGGCAGCGCATTGAAGTGACGCACCGGTTCGGCCGCTGCAAGCAGGTTGGTCATGTAGAACGCGGGCCGCAGGATCACCGCCGAAACATTGGCAGTGGTGAGGTGTTCCTCAATGGCCGCGTGTGCGCGCCACACCGCAGCGGTGGCGGTGCTGGCGGCGCCGCGTGCCGAGAGTTTCGCCAATCGGCGTACGCCTGCGGATGTGGCGGCGTCGATGGCCGCACACTCGAGGTCCACCTGGTCGGGGACGTTGCCGCAAGCGAGGAAGAACGCGTCCACCCCGGTGAGGGCGTGGCGTAGCGCGTCCTGGTCGGCGAGATCCCCTACGCTGACATCGATGTCGCCGCCGAACAGTGCTCGGGCCTTCTCGGGATCTCGGACGTAGACACGGGGGCGGACGCCGGAACCGACGAGGGTACGGACGAGGACGCTCCCGACGGTGCCGGTGGCGCCGGTGATCAGGACGGTTGTGAGCATGGTCGTGCTCCATTTCGGGTAGGTGTTGTCTGCGGTGGTCAGGCGACCGCGTGAATGGTGGTGCTGACCCTCGGAGAACTCAGGTCGTTCCTAGGTTGCTAGGTGCGTTGCGCGGTGATCAGCCACGCGGCGGATCCGAAACGGACCCCGTCTGCGGTGACGTGGGTTTCGAGGACGCTGCGCAGCGCGGCGATCGACTGTTCGCGTCGCCGCTGGTCTTGTCCCTCGAGCATCCAGCCGAGTGTGCCCAGAAGAAGGTCGTGTGCCTCGTCGACAGTGCGTCCATAGGTGGTTGTTTCGGTGGCCGCGGTCAACTGGATGTCGCTGAACCCGGTTGCTTGCAGCAAAGCGTGCACTCGGTCGGGGTCGCTGAGGGAGAAAGGGCCCGGGAGGTCGGCGGGCGGCATCGGCGGAGTCCGGCCGGTGAGCGCTTGGGAGAAGGCGCTGACCCACTCTTGACGGTCAGGTGATTGCCAGGCCAGCAGGGCGAGCCGACCCCCGGGCTTCAGGCTGCGCCGCAGGTTGCGGAAGGCCACGTCCGGGCGACCGAAGAACATTGCTCCGGTGCGGCTGATGACACGGTCGAAATGCTCGTTTTCGAAGGGGTGGATCTGGGCGTCGGCCCGCTCGAATGCCACGTTGCGCAGTCCGGCCCGGTTGGCCAACCGACGCGCGACAGCGATCATCTGCGCGGACAGGTCGACGCCCAGCACCTCCCCTGTGTGTGCCGCCTCAGCGGCCGCGCGAGTGGAAACACCGGTGCCGCAGCCGATGTCGAGCACCCGATGATGCGGGCTGATGGCCGCGGCTGCCATGAACGCCGGCTGATAGAGCGCCAACGAGGCCTCGAAGCGCTCGTAATGGGTGGCCCAGTAAGCGCCATCGTCGCCGTCCCAGGAACGCTCCTGGTCCCGGTTGCTCGCATCGACGGCGGCCGTGGTCTCGAACATCTCCCTCTCCTATACTCTCATTGAGAGTACCAAGGATCGTCTCAAGGAGAGTAAATGTCAAGCCCTCGCGCTACCAGCACCACATTTGCCGTCCTCGGCCTGCTTGCTGCACATCCATGGAGCACCTACGAACTGACCCGGCAGGTCCAGCGCAGCCTCGGACGGATGTGGCCGCGCGCGGAAAGCCGGCTCTACCTGGAACCCAAGAAGTTGGTGGCGCTCGGATGGTCCACCGCAGCCACCGAGCACGTGGGCCAGCGGCCACGCACCGTTTACACGATCACCGGCCAGGGCCGCGCCGCCCTGGCCGAGTGGCTAGCCGAACCGGGAGAGGGACCGGCCGTCGAATTCGAGCAGCTGGTCAAGCTCACCTTCGCCGACAACGGCACCCGCGACGACGCATTGCGAACAATTGCCGCCGCCCGCGCCTGGGCCGAGCAAGCCAACGCCAGCAACCTGGCCATCGCCCGCGAATACGCATCCGGAGAGGGCCCTCAGCAGGACCGCGCAGCCCCGCCCATGCTGGCCGGGGCCTTCTTCACCGACTTCTACGCAATGGTTGCCCGGTGGGCCGACTGGGCCGCTGAAACGGTCGAAACCTGGCCGGAGAACCCAGCCGACGCCGTCGCTGACCCGGCTGACCTGCAGGCAATCGCGCGGAGAGCCGACTGGTGAGGCTTTCGATGCGACAGCGGCTCACGGTGACGCCAGATCGCCTACCGCAACGCCAACGCCAACGCCGTCTCCATACTGCACATCATGGGGCTGACTTGCCGGTCGCGGCCGCGCCTTTTCCCTGCACAAGGCGCGGCCGCGACGGGAGGATGGTCTCGAGGTCGTTTGCGCGCAGGGACTGACGGACGCAGGCGATGGTCACGCCAAACCCGGCTCGACCTCCCGCAGCCTGGGAAAGCTCGATCTGGAAGTGGCTGCTGGCCGGGGTGACACGCCGATGGGGGCCGCGCCGAGTTCCCAGTGCAGTAACTCGAGGTGGGTCTCCAGCTCGACCGTGCTGGTTCCAAATGGCTACAGGTACCCGCCGGGCGACTCCGCAGCGACGGTGTGGTGGTGATCGACGAACCGCAGTGCCCGCCGGTAGGCCCGCGTTCGTTTCCAAGTCGCCAAACGATTTCTCGGACGGCGTCGACGCAGCGAATTACTTAGCCAGTTGCTGGGTGGCTCCGGCTCCGGGCGGAGTGGATCCACTGGCCGTGTCCGGTGGTAACGAGGTTGGCGGATTCCACCGGTCATGACACCCAATAGGAGCATCACTCAAGATCGAGGGCCTGCTCGGCACGCAGGTGAAGCAGAACGGCGCGCTGGCTCAATATGGCTCGGCGTTCACCACGACCGTCGGGCAGTTCGACACCGTTCCGGCGCATACCCCCACCACGCCGGTGCAGAACAACGGCGGGGGTTTCCGATTCAAGGCGTCGAGCCAATCAACTCTCAGCAGAGACCTGGTTCGGGTCTCGGTCGCTGATTGGGAGACCGACTTCGACCATGTCACGTCCTCGCACAGCCAGGAGACGCGGACGCCAAGGTTTTCTTCGCGTCATCCGTCGCTGCGCAGTAACGGGTCGCCCGAGCGGCGGTGCTGTGGACATCAGCGCCGCCGCTGCGATGGCGTCGCCTGCTGCTGAAGATGTGGTCGGGTTCGGTGAACAGCGCCCAATCCCCCGCGTACGCCCGGGCGGTCGTCGGGACAACGCCAGCGCCCACCCGATCATCTCCGCTGCCGTCTGCGTCGCGTACTGCGCCTCCACCGGTGGGGCGCCGGCAGCGAGGGCAAACCACCGGCACCCGCCCACAGCGTGAACCGGGAGCACCGCTTGAGCCGTCGATCGTGGGCGGGTGTGCCGTTCCACGTCCGCGCCGGAAAATATATGCCCGGCGATGCCACCGAAGCAGTCGTCGAACTCCGCCGGCCACCCCGTCTGCTCTTCGCCGGACACGACGCCACCGAACCCCAGCCAGGCCTCATCCGGTTCCGGCTGGGCCGCGACGACGGCGTCACCATGTCCGTGCAAACCAAGGCTCCCGGCGCCCGCACCATCGCCCAACCCGTCGACCTCAAAGTCGATTTCACCACCGCCCTCGGGCATCGACGCGAAGCCTACGAACGGCTCCTCGACGACGCCATGGACGGCCACCGCCACCGATTCGCCCGTGAGGACACCATTCAACAGGAATGGCGCATTGTCGAACCCATCCTCGACCATCGATTCGTGCTCGATGAACCGGGCGCTTAATAGCTTAATCACCGACT
>NZ_JBRIIO020000032.1:0-52437 GCF_052976845.2 Nakamurella sp. GG22
GCCGGCTTCCGGTCGGCGAATTCGGTGGCGTCGACCGCGGTGAGCCAGCGCCGTGCCTCCGCGTTCGCGTGCCGGCGGGTGCTGCCCTGGCTGCGGGGACCGAACGCCACGTTCGCCTCCGCGGTCAGGTGCGGGAACAGCAGCGCCTGCTGGGCCAGCAGCACGACGCCGCGCTGGTGCGGCGGCACCCACACGCCACGGGCGATGTCGACCAGGACCGTGCCGTCCAGGGTGATCACTCCGTCATCCGGCCGGGTCAGGCCCGAGATCAGTGACAGCAGCGTGGATTTCCCGGCACCGTTGGCGCCCAGCACGGCGACCACCTCACCCGGTCGCACCCGGAATGTCAGGTCGATGCCCCGGTCCTCGACGGTCGCCCGGAGCGTCAACTCGCCGGCCCCGGCTGCCGGCACCCCGTTCGCCTCGGCCCGCGACGCGGTGGTCACAGCGAGCCCTCGGTGGCCCGGCCCCGGGTCGCCAGCACGATCAGCACTGCCACCACGACAAGCACGAGGGACAGGGCGACGGCCGCGTCGGCGTCGGCCTCGCGCTGCAGGTAGATCTCCAGCGGCAGGGTCCTGGTCACTCCCTGCAGGCTGCCGGCAAATGTCAGGGTGGCGCCGAACTCCCCCAGGGCCCGGGCGAAGGACAGCACCGCCCCGGACACCAGTCCCGGCAACACGATCGGAATGGTGACCCGGCGCAGCACGGTCGTCGGGCTCGCGCCCAGTGTTGCGGCCACCGCTTCGTAGCGTCGCCCGGCGGTCCGCAGCGACCCCTCAAGGCTGAGCACGAGAAACGGCAGGGCGACGAACGTCTGCGCGATGACGACCGCGGTGGTGGAGAAGGCGATCCGCCAGCCGAGTACGTCGAGGGTGCCGCCGAGCAGACCCTGCCGGCCGAACGTGTAGAGCAGGGCGATCCCGCCGACCACCGGCGGGAGCACCAGCGGCAGGAGCACCAGCGACCTGGCCACCCGCAACCCGGGAAAGGCGGATCGCGCCAGCACCAGTGCCATCGGCGTCCCGAGCAGCACGCACAGCACGGTGCTCGCCGTGGACGTCCGGAGACTGAGCCACAACGCGTCCACCGACGACTCGGACGTGATCAGAACCCAGAAGTCGGACCACTGAACCCGCAGCAGCACGGCGCACAGCGGCAGCACGATGAACACTCCGCCCAACGCGGCGGGCACGAAAACCCACGTCGGCAAACCGGAGTCGCCGAGCGGCCGTCGCCGCCGTCGGGGCGGATCGCCGGCGGTCACGGCACGCTCACTCCGGGATCCGGTCAGGGCGCCGGCTCGAAACCGGCAGCGGCCAGGATCCGCTGCCCATCCGGGCCGCTGACCAATTCCACGAATGACGTTGCCGACCCCTGGTTTGCCGCACCGGTCAGCGCCGCGATCGGGTAGGTGTTCACCACCGTGGTCGCTTCCGGGAAGCTCACCGCGGTGACCTTGTCGCCGGCCGCGGACGCGTCGGTGACGTAGACCAGTCCGGCATCCGCCTCGCCGGTGGTGACCTTGTTCAGCACGTCGGTCACCGACGACTCCTCGCTCACCGGTGTCAACGTCACACCTGTTGCGGTTTCGAGCCTTTCCGCCGCCGCGCCACAGGGCACCTGCGGCGCGCAGACCACCAGCGTAAGGTCCGTTCGGGCAAGATCGGCGAAACCCGTTATGCCGGAGGGGTTTCCGGGTGGGGTCACGATCGTCAGGGTGTTCGTCGCGAAGGTGACCGGGGAACCCGCAACGAGATCGGCGTCGGACGCCTTGGTCATGTTCGAGGTGTCGGCGGAGGCGAACACGTCGGCCGGAGCACCGGCGATGATCTGCGACACCAGGTCCGAGGAACCGGCGAAGCTGAAGGTGACCCTCATCCCGGGGTTCTGCTGCTCGAACATCTCTCCGATCTCGGTGAAGGTCTTCTTCAATGAGGCGGCCGCGAACACCGTCAGTGTGGTCTCACCGGACGGTGTCGCCGCGGTGTCGCTCGACGATGCCGAGCCGGCCGGTGCCGAGCCGGTTGGGGCCGTGTTCGGCGACGCGGTGCTCGGTGATGCGGTGCTCGACGATGCTGTGCTCGGCGACGCGGTCGAGCAGGCGGCCAGCAGGACCAGGCAACCCGCGAACACCGCCAGGACCGCACCGCTCCGGCGGCGCCTCACGACGAACCTCCCGCGGTTTCGACGATCACCGTCGTCGCCTTCACAACGGCAACGGCCATCCGACCGGGTTCGAGCTGTAGTTCGCGAGCCGCCTCGCTGCTCATCAGCGACACCACCGTGTGCGGGCCGCACTGCATCTCGACCTGCGCCATCACCCCGTCCGCGATGACCCTGGTGACCAGGCCGACGAACCGGTTGCGTGCGGACCGCTGCACGCCGGACGGGTCGGGCGCCGGGGTGGCCGCGTGATGCCGGGAGAATTCCGCCAACGCGACGCCGTCGATGACCTTCCGTCCCACGTCGTCCCTGACTGCCGGCAGGACGCCGGCGTCGATCCACCGGCGGACGGTGTCGTCGCTGACGCCGAGCAGCTCGGACGCTTCGCGAATACGGAACTGCGGCATGATCCGCACGATAGATCCGCAGACGCGGATCCAGCAAGCCGTTCGAGCTGCACGTGACGACGCCCCCCAAGTCGAGTCGACGGTCCGCACCGCGGCGGGCGGCTCGTGGACAAGGGAAAGAGGCCAGCGGCCGTACCTGCCAGACGAACGGAATCCGCGGCCGCTGCCCCGCGGTCAGCTCTTCTTCAGCTCTTCGGCCAGCATCACGATGATGCCGCTCGGGCCGCGGACATAGCTGAGCTTGTAGATGTCCTCGTACGTCGCCACGCCGCGCAGCGGGTGGCAGCCGTGCCTCGCCGCGATCTCGAGGGCCGAGTCGATGTCGTCCACCGAGAACGCGACGCGGTGCATCCCGATCTCGTTGGGCCGGGTCGGCTCCGTCTCGATCGCGTCGGGATGGATGTACTCGAAAAGCTCCAGGCGGCCATTGCCGTCCGGCGTCTGCAGCATGGCGATCCTGGCGTGGTTGCCGTCGAGGCCGACGGCTGTGTCGGCCCACTCTCCGCTGACCGTGTCACGGCCGACAACGGTCAGGCCGAGGTCGGTGAAGAAGGCGATCGTCTCGTCGAGGTCGCGGACGGCGATGCCGACGTTCTCAAGCTTGATGGGCATGGGTTCGACTCCCTGGGTTCGTGGTGTGGACATCTTGCTGACGCGCATCGCAGTGGCTCGCCGCTACCTGTGGAACGGAGCTGTTCTACCGATCTCGACATCCTGGCTCGCGCGAATCCGCGGTGACGTTTACCCGTCAGACGCAGGCCCCTGAGCCGATCGGTGCAGACTTCCGGTCCCGGTCAACCTGGATGATGCGGCTCGAGTGATTAGAACGTATGTTCGATCGATGGTCGATCACGCCATTACCGAGCAACGCCCAGCGGACTGCCCGGGCGGCCACGCCTTCGTCGGCGGGAGCGTGATCATCGGGTGGGAGCCGTGCGGCTGCACCGCCGGGCACACCGGCCACCGGACGTACTGGTGCCTGCGGTGCGGGCACGTCCTCGAGGTGCCACCCTGCATGCGGGTCGGCATCGGCGATTCCGAGGCGCTTGGCATCGGCCGCCCCTTCTGGGTGCGACCCGACGAGCCCGCCTGATGCCCGCTCACTCTCCCCGCCTGTGGGGTGCCCACGCTGCGGCTCGAGCAAGGGAGGGCCGGCGCGAGCGAGGCGGTGGTTCATCAACGGGCGCGGCCCGGCGGGGACCTGGCTGCCACGGTCCAGACCCGGCCGACCACCCTGCCGCCCGGGCTGCGATCGGAAAGGTCAGCGCATCGTCGCCAGCAGGGCACCGGCGGTCAGCGTCGCGGCAGCCGCGAGGGCGGCACCGAGCGGCTGCGATATCGCGATCAGCGCGGAGCCGGCGAGAGCTCCGCCGGTCAACGCAGCGACCGAGCCGAGCCGTACCGGCAGCTGCTTGTCGCTCTCCCGCAGAGCCAGGGCCTTCATCGATGCGGTGATGGTGCCGGTGGCGAAGGTCGTGGTGATACCGCTCTTGCCCGACACGGTGCGCCCGGCAACCGTCTGCAGACCCAGCGCTGCAGCCGTGAGAGCGATGACCAGCGACTGGAAGGGCTGCGCATCGCGAACACCGCTCGCCCACCACAGTGCGGCGACGAGGATCTGCAGGGCAGCGGCGACCAACAACAGGGTCAGCACGCGAGAACCACTGCGTTGCAGACGAAATCCGCCGTACAGGGCGACGGAGAACGAGGTGACGGCGAGCGCGGCGCCCAGCAGGACGGACAGGTACCCGGGGCGGGTGGGCAGTCCAGCGAGGATCAGGTTGCCGGTCATGTTCGCGGTGAAGATCCCGCCGAGCAGCAGGAAGGCGAAGGCGTCGGCCGCGCCGGCCGCGAAGGAGAGGACGAGCAGAGCCGCGACGGCACGTCGTCCCTGGGTGGTCTGTTGCGGTGATGTCATGGCGCGACAGGGTCAACTTCCGCCCCGGCCCGGGCGATCCGGTCACCCGGGCGTGTCGGTCGAAGGTACGGGACACCGTCGGCCACCCGCTCGCAGCGCGCGGGCTTGCACCCGCCGGCACACGAAAACGCTGGACGCACCGGCTCATCCGATTTGCCTAGCCCGCCGCGCAGCTGGGTTCACGCGCGCCGCGGCGTCGATCGTCGGAGCGAGGTCTCGCGGAGAGAGAAACAGCCGACCGCCCAGGACAATGGAGGAAGCATTGAACGACCGCCACAACAGTCCGCATCAGATGTAGACGGACACACCGACACACGACCGCACCGGCTGGGGGAAACCGTGCACGATCCAGCGAGCTTGTTCGACATCGGGATCTGGGTCGTGTTCGTCGCCTGGGCAATCGCGATCCATCTCTGTCAGGGCGACACCACCTGATCGACACCGCTCAGCCTGCCGGTCATCAGCAGCAGCAGCGACGCGATGGGTCCGCTGACCTGCTCGCCCTCCCCCACCGTCCACGGGACATCCGTCGCGATCAGTCGATAGCCCCGCAGGCGTCGGCGCGGATAGAACGGCCAACCGCGCGACCAGATCCGCGTCGCGGCCGCAGCCGCGGCATCCGGTGGCAGCTCCAACCGGCGCCCGAGGGGGATGACGATGTCCTGGCTGTGCACCAGGATGTCGATCAGCGTCTCCCGGCAGGTCACCCCGATGTTGTGCCGGCGGGACCCGACCATTCCGCGGATCTCACCCACGAGGGCCCCGTCGGCTGCGCCGCTCGGCGGCAGGCAGCATCGTGGATGACCCGGTTCAAACTCCCGCGGGCCGCGACCACCAGCGGTGTCTGACGCAGCAGATCTCCCAGCCCGATCTGTTGCATCGTCAGATGGGCGGCGACGTCCCGCACCGTCCACCCCTCGCAGAGCGACGGATGCCGCCACTCCTGTTCCGACAGGCCGTCCATGATCTCTGCCAGGCCGATCCGCTGCGCATCGATCGCCCGCCAGACGTCGTCGTCATCCACTGTTCATCGCTCCCTCAGGGTCGGGGCGTCGCGCCGGTACCCGTGTCGACCGTCGAGGCGACCGCCGAGTTGACGGCCGAGCCGACCAGAACCCCGATGAGATCCGTCAGGTCGGAGGTGGGATCGAACAACGGGTCGGGCATCGCCAGGTCGTGCAGGATGAAGCCGGTGACCGCGTTGGCCATCAGCCGCAGGTCGCGGTTCGGGTGCCGAGACCCGATGCGCCGCAACCAGTTCTCGAAGTAGAGGTCGACCCGGCTGCCGCCGGCCGCCAGCTGCGATCGCAGGGGCGGGTACCGGGCACCCTCCACCAGAAGCGAATACCGGGCGAGGGTGACCAGGCGATGCGGACCGGTGGCGGCCCGTGCGAACGCACCGAGCGCCGCCGCCAGTTCGGCGGGCGTCCGCGGATCGATGGTCGCGGCGATGGCCTCCCACTCGCTCCGCTCGACGTCGACCACACGGTCGGCGACGGCTGCGAACAGGCTGTCCCGGGTTCTGAAGTAGTTGGACGTCGAGCCCATCGGCAGGCCGGCAGCGGCGTCCACCGCACGGTGTGTCACGCCGCGGACGCCTTGCGACCCGAGCACACCCAGTGCCGCGTCCAACACTGCGTCGCGGCGACTCGCCATGCGCTGACACTACACCTGTAGTGCCGAATACAACAGATGTAGTGGCTACACGAGCTCCGTACTGGTGCCTGTCAGCAACCGGAACCAGCGCGCACCGTACGGCTCCATCTCGATCTTCAACCCGCCGTCATCGGCGACCGTCAGCTCCGTGGTGTGGTCGAAGAGATCCACCACCCTGGTGCCGGGCTGCTGGCCGAGCAATGAGAGCGACACCGTCTCGGGCGAGGTGCCGAGGTTGTGGCACAGCAGCAGCGACCCGCTCCCCCAGTCGCACCGGTGGGCGAAGACGGACGGCACATCGTGCTCGAGCACCGACAGCGTGCCCCAGCCGAGTTCGGGGCATTCCCGGTAGGCGCGGATCCGTTCCCGCAGGAAGGAGAACAGTGAATCCGGGTCGTGCCGTTGGTCCACGACGTTCACCTGATCCGGTCCCCAGGGCGGCGGCGGGAACGGCCGGCAGATCACCGACGGATCCTTGGCGGTGCTGAACCCGCCCAGGTCGCCGGAATGCCACTGCATCGGCGTCCGCACCGCCATCCTGCCGTCCAGGTCAAGGTTCTCGGCCATCCCGATCTCCTCGCCGTAGAACAGCGTGGGGGTTCCCGGCAGGGACAGCGTCAGGCTGTACGCGAGCCGGATCCGGCGGGCGTCGCCGTCCAGCATCGTCGGCAGCCGCCGGCGCAGTCCCCGGCCGTAGAGCTGCATGTTCTTCTCCGGCCCGAAGGCCGCGAAGACCTCCTGACGTTCGGCGCCGCTGAGTTTGTCGAGCGTCAACTCGTCGTGGTTGCGTGCGAAGACCGCCCATTGGGCGTCGCTAGGGCTCGGTGGCCTGCCGACCATGGCCGAGCGCAGCGGACCGGCATCCTGCCGCGCCAGGCTGAGGAACATTGCCTGCATGGTCGGGAAGTCGAACAGCATCGTCAGCTCGTTGCCGTTCTCGTTGCCGAAGAACTCGAGCGCCTGGGTGTGCGGCAGATTGACCTCGCCGAGCATGATCGCCTCGCCGTCGCGCCTGCCGAGGAACGAGCGGAGATCGCGCAGGTAATCGTGCGGCTGCGGCAATTGCTCGGTACCGCCGTCGATTCCGGAGGTCTCCAGGAGAAATGGAACGGCGTCCACCCGGAACCCGGACAGACCCAATTCCATCCAGAATCCGATGATCCGCGCGATCTCGTCCCGCACTTCTGGATTGGCGACATTGAGATCGGGCTGGCTGCGGTAGAAGCGGTGCAGGTAGTACTGGCCGGTCTTGCGGTCCTTGGCCCAGATGCTGCTCTCCCGATCCGGGAAGACCACATCACCGGGTTGCTCGGGACCGGGCTCGTCCCGCCAGACATACCAGTCACGGTGCGGGGAGTCGACCGACGAGCGGGACGAGCGGAACCACGGATGGTCGGCGCTGGTGTGGTTGACGACGAGATCCGCAATCACCCGAAGGCCTTTGGACCGGGCGGCCCGGAGGAATTCGACGAAATTGCCGAGGGTGCCGAGTCTCGGGTCGACGCTGTAGAAGTCGGTGATGTCGTAGCCGTCGTCGACATCGGCGGTCGGATAGAACGGCATCAACCAGACGACGGTCACGCCCAATTCGACGAGATGGTCGAGCCGCTCGGCGAGTCCGGCGAAATCGCCGATACCGTCGCCGTTCGAGTCGTAGAACGTCTGCACATCGAGGCAGTAGATGACAGCCGTTTTCCACCACAGGTCACCGGTCCGGGTGGCCCTCATGCGGCGGCCTGCAATTGCGGCAGGACGGAATGCCCGAATGCATCGATGAAAGCGCTGTTGTTCTGCCCGACATGGTGCAGGAAGAGGTCGTCGAACCCGAGATCGATGTACTCCTGGATCCATTCACGGTGCCGGCCGAGGTCCGCCGAGACCCGCACGTTGGCAGCCACTTCGGACGGCGGCACGTGCCGGGTGGCCGCTTCGAACTGTTCCGGTGTCTGCAATTCCCAGGCAAGCGTGGTCGGCACGCAATTGCCTTTCCACTGGTCGACCGCAACGGCAAGTGCCTCCTCCTCGCTGTCGGCGTACGACACGTGGACCTGCAGGCGCACGGGACCGCGGCCGCCCGCGTCGCGGTAGGCACCGACCACCCGGCGCAGCGTCTCCGGCGGCTGATTCACCGTGATCAACCCGTCCGCCCAACCCGCTGCCCAGGCGGCGGTTTCCGCACTGACCGCACCTGCGACCAGGTCCGGTGGCCGGTCGGGCAGCGACCACAACCTGGCCCGGTCAACGACGACATGGCCGCTGTGCGTGACCTCCTCGCCCCGCCACAGCGCCCGCATGATGTCGACGCATTCACGCAGCCGCTCCATGCGATCCGCCTTGACCGGCCACCTGTCACCGGTGACGTGCTCGTTCAGCGCCTCGCCACTGCCCAGCGCCACCCACGGCAACCGGTCCGGGAACATCGCGGCCGTGGTGGCCATCGCGTGGGCGGAGATCACCGGGTGGTACCGCTGACCGGGGGCGTGGAAGGCGCCCATCGGCACCCGCCGGGTGGCCTGCAATGCCGCCCCCAGCCAGGTCCAGGTGAATCCCGAGTGACCCTGGGCGTTGGTCCACGGCGCCAGGTGATCCGAGCACATCACCGCGTCGAAGCCGGCCTCCTCGGCGTGCACGGCGTCGCGCAACAGCACTCTCGGGTGCACCTGTTCGTGGGAGGCGTGGAAGCCGATCGAGACCATTGCTGCACGGTTCCCCGGTGCCGTCCGTCCAAACCTCAGCGTTCGAAGCAACGGATGACCTGGACAGCCTATGGACAAAGGTGCGACATCGGCGGTTGGCTACTCGCCGGGGAAGGGATGACCGCCATGCGACAACGTCGATCGGTCCGCGTGATTCTCGGAGTGCTGCTGACGGCGGCGATGTCCGTCTCAGGAGTCGGTACCACCGCGGCTGTTGACATTGCAGCTGTTGATGCGAAAGCCGTTGGCATCGAGCGTGTCGGCGCCGACTTTGTCGACACGGGAGCCGGTGCCGCTGATCGGGCGTCGGCGCGCCGTGGCCCGCTGGACCTGGTGGTGCTGGGCGACTCGTTCGCCAGCGGCGTCGGGAACACGCCGTACATCGCAAAGTCCGGGAAGTGCAAACGCTCGGATGACGCGTACGGACCGCTGCTGGCACAGCTGAGGGCCATCCGCCTGCAGGCGTTTGTCGCCTGCTCGGGGGCCACGACCACGCAGGTCTCCGGCATCGGGCCGAACGGCACCGAAGCCCCACAGATCGAGAGCATCACCCGCCGCACCGATGTCGTCACCGTGCAGGCTCTTGGCAATGACTACTTCGTCGGTGAGATCGAGACCCTCTGCCTCACAGGCGAGTGCACGCCCTCGACGACCCTGCGCAACGGGCAGACCATCCAGCAGGTTCTCGACAGCATCCCGAGGACCGGGCCAGGACTGCTCGACGCGCTCTATTCGGCGATCGAGGACCGCCTCGACAGCACAGGGTCGCGAGCGCGGGTCGTCGTCACCGACTACCCCAGCCTGTTCGGCGACGGCGGCGGGGTCTGCAGCGCCGTCATGACGGCGGGCGAACTGGCGATCGCAGAGCAGATGGTCACCGCGTTGAACGGCGTCATCAAGGAGGCCGCACGCCGCCATCACCTCCGCTATGCGCCGGTGAGTGCGCTCTTCGAAGGTCATGATCTGTGCAGCGCGACCCCGGCGATCTACCTGTTCACCCTGCCCGGGACGCCCGGCGCGCCGGCTCAGGATCCGGGCGGGGCCCTGCACCCCAACAGGTTCGGCCAGCTGCTGTACGCCCTGGCCGTCGGTCGTCAGCTGCTGTTCTGACGCCCGACGCTGCGACAAACCGTGCGGACGATCGGAAGGGGCAGTCACCGGTTGCCCGGCGACCGCCCCTTCCGTTGTCAACGGGTTCAGCTCACCCGGCCGCGACCTGGATTCGATCCAGGGTCGGCGCCGCCACCGGCGACGCATCCGTGAGGTACGCGGTGAAGGCGTCGAGGTCGATCACGCCGGTGACCGCGTTCGTCCCGCCGGTCAGCACCGAGAAACCGTCGCCGCCACCCGCCAGGAAGTTGTTCACCGTGACCCGGTAGGTGGCGGTGTCGGTGATCGGCGTGCCGCCGAGCCGCACGCTGTCGTCCCGCACGACATCACCCGAGCACGGGTCCGCCACCGTCCCGATGACACCGGCCGGGTCGACAACGTACGACACGGTCGAGGACGGTTGCAGGGTCCGGCCGACCACGAACTGCTGCTCCAGCAGGCACTGGATCTGCGCCCCGGTCAGGTCGAGCGTCACCAGGTTGTTCGCGAAGGGCTGGACGTTGAAGGCCTCCTCGTAGGTGACCGGGCCGGCATTGAGATCGGCCCGTACGCCGCCCGGATTCATGAAGGCGGCCACCGCGCTCTGCTCGTCGTTGGTCGCCGCCAACTGGGCGTCGGCGATGACGTTGCCCAACGGCGACTCACCCAGGAAGGCGCCGAACAGCTTTTCCTGTGCCTTCATCAGTTCGGCCGAGGTCTCGCCGACCACCTCGTCGGCGATCGGTCCCAGCACCGTGTTGTACCGCTCGATCAGCGCGATCTGCTCGGCGTCCTTGGCGACATCCCGCTGCACGACGACGTTCTCGGCAGCCGCGGAGATCACGTCACCGGTGCGCCGATCGATCCGCAGGTCGATGTCGGTCACCAGCCGGCCGAACGAACTGGCGCTGGTGACCAGCTTCCCGGACAGCTCGCAGTTGTACGCCTGGTGGGTGTGTCCGCTGATCACGACGTCGATCGACGGGTCCATCCCGGCGGCGATGTCGACGATCGGACCGGTCAACCCGTTGCAGCCGTTGATGTCGTACGCGTTCGGGCCGGTCTGCTGACCGCCCTGGTGCAGCAGCACCACGATCGTCTGCACGCCCTTGCGGCGGAGCTCCTTGGCGTACTTGTTCGCGGTGGCCACCTCGTCGGCGAAGTCCAGGCCGGCGACGCCCTGCTGGCTGACGATCTCCTTGGTGCCCTCGAGCGTCATGCCGATGAAGCCGATCTTGACGCCGCCCTGCACCTTGTGGATGGCGTACGGCGGCAGCAGCGGCTTGCCGGTCTCGGTGACGAAGGCGTTCGCCGAGAGGTACTGGAATTCGGCACCCTTGTAGGGGGTCCCGTCGGCGCAGCCGTCAACCGGGTGACAGCCGCCGTTCTGGATCCGCAGCAGTTCGGCGGCACCCTCGTCGAATTCGTGGTTGCCCACGCTCGCGTACTGCAGGCCGGCGAGGTTGAGAGATTCGATGGCCGGCTCGTCGTGGAAGGCGGCAGACAGCAGCGGCGAAGCACCGATCAGGTCGCCCGCTGCGACGGTGATGGTGTTCTTCTTCTTCTGTTCCTGACGTAGCAGGTCCAGTTCGGTGGCCAGGTACTCGGCACCACCGGCGTCCACGTACACCGGGCCGGCCGAGTTGACGCCGGTCTGGATCCGTCCGCTGGAGCCGCTGGGCGGCTCGAGATTGCCGTGGAAGTCGTTCAGCGCCAACAGCTGCACGTCGATCGGCTTCGGGCCCTTCGGATGATGGGACGAGCCGGACGTGCTGGATGATCCGGATGAACCGGCCGCGGCAGCGGTGCCCGCCGGTGCTCCAGCTACCGAATTCGGGCCGGTGGCCACCAGAACGGTGAAGGCAGTGGCAGCGGCGATGCCGGCGGCACCGAGTCGCCGCCGAACAGTCGTTGTCATGGGTCTCCTTCTGTTCGTGCCGACGCCGGCGGTGGCCCGCGGTGCCCGAACGGGGGATAGGGAAAGTGGTCGCCGAGGGTGTTCCCCGGGCGGCTCAGCCCATCACACTTCGGCCGAACTCCACACCCCTACCGCGTGAAACCTGTGCAACAGCAAGCAATCCGAGCCGGACGAAGCCCCCAGGCAGGTACGGAACGGGCTCGGACGTCACCAGTTCAGCGGCTGCACCGGCTCATCGGCCCCGGGCGCGAAGCGAATCTCCGCCAGGTGCGGCGCGACGAATTCCTGGCCGAACGGCCCGTGGACAACGATGCCGCTGAGCACCACTGCCGCCCCGTCCCCTCCGGTCAGGTCGTTGATCTCGCCGATGTCGCTGATCGCCGCGTCCCGGGCGACTGCGGTCAACGTCAGCAGGTCCGGCGGGTGGCCACCGAGCATCGCCGGGGCGAGGCGTGTCCGCAGCAGGCTCATCTCGGGATCGAGCCGGTCATACTCCAACCGCAGACTGCCGTAGCGGACTTCCCGCAGGAACGTGACGAGCGGGCCGCATGCTGGCGAACCGGCCCGCTGCCCGGGTCGACGGACCATTCCGACCGTGCCGTCGCCGGCAATTCCCACGTGCGGCATCGCGAAGAGAACCACCCGACGGCGGCCGCGATTCGGTGCATGGCCGACGGCCGCCCCTAGACCGCTGACACCGGCGAACACCAGACCACCGAGCGATCCGATCGGGAAATGCGGTCCCCATGCGCGGTCCACCAGCTCGGTGAAGCCGACCAGCAATTCGTCGCGGCAGGTGGCGACCAGCGGCAGGGTGTCACCGCTGGCGAACCCGGCGGTGCGGGCGGCTGCCGCCGTCCGCGCGACAAACTCCTCGGCAGGCAGGATCCCCGGCAGCAGGCGGTCCGCCTCCGCCAGCCAGTCGGCCTCCCCGAGTTCGGTCACTCGCTCTGCGCCGCCGGCCGGCACAGCACGGAGCGCAGGAAGGCGAGGAGCGCGGCGAGCCCGACCACCGCGAGAACCGCGAGCGGGACGACCGCCGAGGAGCTGACCACGGTCGACGCCGGATCGGCGGCGGCACCGAACCACTGGTCGACCGCGACGGTGACGCCCTCCAGTACCCACATCGCCAGCAGGCCGCCGACCACGACGAAACCGAGGTCGCGCCCGCGCCAGAACCAGATGCCCGCAATCACGGCCAGCGGCAACCAGATCGCGAGGTCCTGGACGAACACCGGATTGGTCGCGATGCCGGTCCCGTCGACCACGGAGGACGGCCGTTCGTCGAGGATCGCGGGCACGATCGTGCGCAGCCACAGCAGCGCGTTGAGACCGGCGATGACCCAGACATAGACCGCCAGCGGGCGCACCGGCATCGCGGCCGACATCCGAGTGGCCAGCCGACCCACCGTGCCACCGGCGAGCAGCGTGCCGACCGACCACAGCGACAACCCGAGCATCGCCACATACAGCAGGAACAACTGGTTGAAAGGCGTTCCGTACAGCAACATTTGGGCGTTGTAGACGATCGTGCCCAGCGCACCGAGCCAGACGATGACGGCGCGTGCGGACCCGCGCGCCGCCACCGCCATGGACACCGCCAGGACCGGCGCCGTGAGGACGAGCAGCACCAGGGCGGTGCCACGCGCGGACCCGTTCATCGCTGCCGGACCGGTGAGCAGTCCGTCCCAGAAGTACGTCAGCCCGGCGGCGATGCACACCACCAGCAGCAACGCTCCCGACAGCCAGTAGGCAGGCAGCGCGTGCCTGACTGTCGGCTCCGCCGCCGGTTCGCCGCCGCGCGCAGCGGTCAGCTCCGCACGGGAAGCGCTTCCGTGCCGCAGGGTTGTCATCTCGCTCACCACGATCCAAGGGGACTGGCGGCCGTCACCGCCGCACCCATCAGTCTCGCCGCAGCCGAAGCCGGTTCGACAGGGGCCAAGGTCCCACGTTTGATGCAGCGCACATTTCACTCCGACCGCGACGAATTTTGTCCCTGTCATGGACACTCCATTTGCTACAGTGTGTTAATCAGATGTCACTGAACGTCATCGCCAGCCGCGGCGCAGACGACAGCTCGATGCGCCAACTGAAGAACCGACAGATGCCGCTCTTCGCCGGCAGGGAGCGACATGGCACCCGTAGTCGTGATGTTCACCCGATGAGTACGGGCGCGGCACGACGGGCACCGACGGCACAGCCGCACCGGCTGCACGCCGACGGGGACGACCGGATCGAGCTGTACGACCAGTTCCAGAACGCCCCCTGCGGCCTGTTGTCGACGACCGAGGACGGCGTGCTGACCAGGGTGAACGACACCTTCCTGCGCTGGACCGGCTACACCCGCTCGGAAATCGTCGGCCGATCGTTCGCAGACCTGTTGTCCGGCAGCAGTCGCCGGACCTACGAAACCGGCTTCCTGCCGGTGATCCGGCTCGGCGGTGAGGTCAGGGAAGCAGCGCTCGTCCTGCAGTGCAACGGGCAACGAACGCTGCCCGTGCTGGCGAACTCGACTGTCCGGCCGGCAACCGGCGGGTCGGCCGGGGGGACCCGCATCGCGGTGTTCGACGCCACCGGGCGTAAGGATTACGAGCAGGAGATGATCTCCGCCCGTCGCGCGGCCGAGCGGTCCGAGGCCAGAGTTCGCGTCCTGCAACGTGCCTCGACCGCCTTCGGTGATGCCTCGACCGTCGACGCCCTTGCCGGAATGCTTGCCCGGACCGTTCGGACAGCCTTCGACGCGGCAGCATGCGCGGTCATGATGCCCGACAGGGAGTCGGGGCGGATCCGAACGGTGGGCGGTTCGAACCCGCTCGGCAGCTCCGCCGCCATCGATTCGGACCGACCCGAGGCGGATGTCCTGCGCTCCGGTGCCGCCGTCTCGGTCGGCAGCATTGCCGCGGCCGACCTGCAGAGCCCGTCGCTCGGCCCGGCACTGCAGGCGAACGGGCTCGGTGCGGTGCACGTCATCGCCCTGTCCCCGCACCGCGACCACGTCGGAGTACTGGCCTGCTTCTTCGGGGGTGACCGCCATCTGGACGATCACGAGCAGGAGCTGGCCCGCGCACTCGCCGGGCAGGCGAACCAGGCGCTGCAACGCATCCTGTTGCAGCAGCAGCTCCGTTTCCAGGCGATGCACGACCAGCTGACCGGCCTGGCGAACAGGCAGTTGCTGCAGTACCGGCTGATCCAGGCGGTGAACCGCGCGCACCGGCAGGGGCAACCGATGGCGGTGATCTTCATGGACCTCGACGGCTTCAAACCGATCAACGATGCGCTCGGCCACCTCCTGGGCGACGCCGTTCTCGAGCAGGTTTCGGCCCGTCTCACCGCCTCGGTGCGTGCGCAGGACACGGCGGCCCGCTTCGGCGGAGACGAGTTCGTCGTCCTGTGTGAGGACACCGACGCGGCCGCGGCCACCGTGCTGGCGGCACGGATCCGCGCGGAGGTCCGACGCCCGTTGACCGGACCGGCTGCCGACTTCACGGTGACCGCGAGCGTCGGGATCGCCGTGTACCGTCCCGATGGCCGGCCGCGTCCGGAACCGAAACACCTTCTGGTGCAGGCTGATACGGCCATGTACCGGTCCAAGGCGGCAGGTAGGGACAGGGACACCGTCGTCGACGTCTGAGCCGGGCCCGGGGTTGACGGAGCCGTCGCTGAGCGCGGCGCCCACACTGTTCCGGTGCGCCTACTGATGATCTCCGATACGCACCTCCCCGTCCGGGCGAAGGACCTGCCCCCGCAGGTCTGGGACGAGGTCGACACCGCGGATGTGGTCTTCCACGCCGGCGATTGGGTGGGCATCGAATTGCTCGACGAACTGGAGTCCCGGGCCGCCAGGCTGATCGGCGTGTACGGCAACAACGACGGTCCCGAGTTCCGCGGCCGGCTCCCCGAGGTCGCCCGGGTGACGTTCGAGGGCCTGCGGATCGCCGTCGTGCACAAGACGGGCGGCAAGGCAGGGCGTGAAGTGCGTGCCGACCGCGACCATCCCGATACCGACCTGCTGGTGTTCGGACACAGCCACATTCCTTGGGACAGCACCACTCCGGGTGGATTGCGGCTGCTCAATCCCGGCTCGCCGACCGACCGCCGGCGCATGCCCTACTTCAGCTTCCTCACGGCGACGGTGCTGGACGGCACGATGACCGACGTCGAGCTACACCGGCTTGCGCCACGGGCCTGAATTTTGTCCGGTGACGGCCGAGTCGCGGAGTGTGGCCCAGGTCGGGGCAAGCACCTGCTGCTGACCCCCGGCGTCTACAACGTCGACAGGACGATTGCCGTCAAGCGCGCCAACACCGTGGTGCTGGGGATGGGCATCGCTACCCTGACCGCGGTCAACGGTGCCGTCGTGATGAGCGTCGCCGACGTCCAGGGTGTCGACATCGCCGGCATCATGATCGACGCGGGCACGGTCAATTCCCCGGTGCTGCTGAACATCGGGTCCGACCGACCCGGCAAGGGCCACCATTCGAACGGCCGTCGCACCGGGTCGGCGTCCAATCCGACCGCGCTGCAGGACGTGTTCTTCCGGATCGGCGGGCCGCATGTCGGCAAGGCGGACGTCAGCCTCGAGATCAACAGTGACCACGTCATCGTCGACAACATCTGGGCCTGGCGGGCCGATCACGGCAATCCCGGCAGCTACGGCTGGGATGTCAGTACCGGCCGGAACGGCGTCATCGTGAACGGGGACAACGTCACCGCCACCGGCTTTTTCGTGGAGCACTACCAGCAGTACAACGTCATCAGGAACGGCGAGCGTGGCCGCACGATCTTCTTCCAGAACGAACTGCCGTATGACGCGCCGAATCAGGCCGCCTGGCAGCACGACGGTGAACCCGGTTGGGCCGCCTACAAGGTCAACGACTCGGTGCGCAGGCACGAACTGTGGGGAGGCGGCAGTTACATCTACACCAACGTCGAACCGACGCTGCATCTGAGCCGTGCCTTCGAGGTGCCGGTGCGGCCGGGCGTCCGGTTCCACAACCTGGTGACGGTGTCGCTCAACCTCGCCGGAACGATCGACCACATCATCAACGACGCCGGAGATCCTGCGGTCCCGACACCGCCGGAGAACAGGCAGATCCTGCTCAGCTACCCGTGAGCTGACCGCTGAGTTCTCCCAGCAATGACCGAACCGCTCCCTTGCACAACCCGGCGTTCCCGGGTCACCGTGCAAGGGAGCGGTTCTGTCGTTCGCTGTCCCTGAGTGTCAGCGGGCGGATACCCGGACGACGCTGTAGGTGGTGTCCGGAGTCACCTCCGTCCCGAATCGCGCGTTCACCGCGTACAGCGACGAGCCGAAGGCCGCAACGGTTGTCGGCACATCGAAGTCCTCGTCGGTAATTGTCCGAATCACCTCTCCGGAGCGATAACCGCGGTCCAGTTTGATCACCGCGATCTGGTTCAGCCGGTTCTGCACCGCGTACAGCGTCCTGCCGCGCAGCAGCAGGCCGTCACCGTTGGTCACCTGGAAACCGCCGAGGTCCACCTTGGCGGTCACCCCGGTGCGGGCGGACACCGTGAACAGGCTCGCGGTGTTGGACTGCACGACCAGTAGCGTCCGACCGTCCGGTGAGGCCTCGATGCCGTTGACATTGAAGCCCGCCGCGTATTGGAGTCCTCCGGTCAGCGGCAGCACCCGCACGCCGCCCGGGGCGGGCAGCCGACCGTTGCGCCCGAACGGAACGACGTACAGCACGGGGTTGACCGAGTCGGTGAAGTAGGCGGCGTCCCTGGTCACCACGACGTCGTTGATGAAAGTGTTGCCGCTGGCCAGCTGGTAGGACGCGAGCTCTCGGCCCGACCTGGCGTCGTACACCCGAGCGGTGCCGGTCCCGCCGCCGGCCACGAAGAGCCGATTCCGCTTGTCGACCTCGGTGCCGACCGCGATGCGCCCCTCCTGGCCGGGCACCAGGATCGCGCCCTTGCCGGTGCGGACGTCGCCGCGGTAGATCGCCCCGTCCACTAATGACCCGACGTAGAACGACGTTCCGCGTCCGATCGAGATGCCCTCGGGCGCGAAGCCGTTCGGCAGCGCTATCACCTCGGGGAAGTTCCCTTTGCCGTGCTGTTGGACTGCGGGTTGGGCCACCGCCTGCCCGCCGACCAGCACCATCGCAACTGCCACCAGCACCGTGAACAACGTTCTCCGCACACTGACCTCCCGGTCGTTCGCCTGGGCACACTCCTGCCGATAGTTCAACGCCGGCAGGATGGATCGGGTTCGATCGGGGTGCCGGCCGATGAGTGCGGAAGGGTGCTGAAGCGACCGAACCGTTCCCTGGCAACGAACCGCGGATCAGCGGCCCGGTGCCAGGAAACGGTTCGGTCGATCTTGACGAATGCTCGTCGAACAGATCAGAACAGCGCGCGCGTCCCGGAGAACGTCGAGCTGATCGTGACGGTGATCTGCGGCGTGGTGACTCCGGCGCCTCGCACCGAATAGACGTACGGAGTGTTGGCCAGCAGACCGATGTCGGTGAAGCTGGTGCCCGTCACGGTGGCGATCTTGTCCCCCGCCTCGCCGCGCAGGATGTCGTAGCTGCCCGACGCGGAACCGGTCCAGCCCAGGGTGATCGTGCTGGCCGTTTGGCCGGTTTTCCGCAGGTTCGACGGGGCTCCGGTGACGGGTGGGCTGGTGGGCGTGCTCGTCGCCGTACCGGTCGGGACCGTCGTTGATGGGGTCGTGGGCGAGGTACCCGTCTGTTGTGTCCCGGTCACCGCGGTGATCTGCGGGGTGGTGCCGCCGGTCCCCCGCACCGAGTAGACGTACGGGGTGTTGACGTTCAGGCCGGAGTCGGTGAACGTCAGCCCCTTGACGCTGGCGATCTTCACACCGCCTTCGCCACGCAGGATGTCGTACGTCGCCGCCGGGTCACCGCTCCAGGTCAGCGTGACGCTGGTGCTCCCGGTGCTCCAGCGAAGGTTGCCCGGGCCGCTGGTGGGCGGGCTGGTCGGGGTGCTGGTTGTCGGGGTCGAGGTGGGAACGGTCGGCTTCGTGGTGGTCGGAGTGGTGGTTGTCGGAGTCGTGGTTGTCGGAGTCGTGGTTGTCGGAGTCGTGGTTGTCGGAGTGGTCGGGGTGGTCGTCGTCGGCGGAACCGTCGGCGTGGTGGTGGGCGGCGGCTGGTTGGTGCAGGGCACCAGGGTCTTGACCGGCCGCACGTACGGGCTGCTGGTGGCGCCGGCCGGGAAATGGGTGACGAAGCTCGGTGCGGCGACCGGACCCGGGGTGACCGCGCCCGTGTTGTTGATGACGTGGTCGATCAGTCCGGCCAGCAACTGCACCGTCAGCAGGCTGTGGAATTTGACCCCGGGGGTGACGGGCACCTCGAAGGCGCGGGTGGCATGGATCGTCCTGTCGACGTTGGTGTAGATGTAGCTGCCGCCGCCCCACAGTTCATGCTTTTTGACGGTGTCGGCCACCTTGTATCCGGCGTACCCGAGCACCGGGCCGGTTCGCCACGCGGCCTGATTCGGCGGGTCGTAGGGCATCTCGTTCTGGAAGAAGATCGTCCGGCCGTTCTCGCCGTTCCAGATCACGTTGTACTTCTTGTAGTGCTCGACGAAAATGCCGGTGCCCGTGACGTTGTCGCCATTGACGACCAGTCCGGTGTCGGACGGGCTGACGTTCCAGCCGAAGCTGCCGGGAACGCCGTGGTCCGCCCGCCATGACCAGATGTCGTCCATCAGGACGTCATCGCTGTGGATCACCAGGCCGAGCGTGGCCTTGCCCACGTGCGGCCCGCCGATCCGGAAGAACACGTCGCTCAGGGTGGTGGGGTTGGCCGGGTCGGTGCACCCGGGTCCGACACCCGCTGTGCCGACGGTCATCAGCGCAGGTGAGTTCACCGTGCCGGCATCGATCATGATCCCGGCGATGACCGCACCCCTGACGTCGGCGACGGTGACCGGCACCGCGCCGTTCACGGCGGTCAGCGTCGCGATCCCCATCCCGAGGACGACGGTGCCCGACCGGTTGATCGCGATGCTCGACGCCACGTTGTAGACGCCCGGCGTCAGCAGGAGGTTCTTGCCGCTGGCGAGTTGGGTGTTGATCGTCGCCACGGAATCCGATGGCTTGGCGAGGTAGAAGCTCGAGATCGGCAGCGAGGTAACGGGAGTCGGGCCGGATTGCCACGAGGTGCCCGCTGAGTTGGTCCGCGCGGTGGGCACGAGAACGTTGTAGTTGCCGGAAGAATCGACGTACAGGTAGGGCTTCTCCCTGCTGACGGGGTTGGTCGCGAGGGTCGTGTACGTCCCCGAGCCCGGCTGACCGTCAGGGTTGGTGATGGACTGGGCGAAGTTGGTGGCCGGTGCGCCGATCGTCCCGGCGAACACCTGGTTCCAAACGCCGTTGGACCAGCTGCCGACCTTGCTGTTGCGCACGATGTACTGCTGTTGCGAGCCGTTGGTCACCGAGTCGGTCTTGGAGTCGGCGATGAACCCGCCGCTCGCCCACTGCGGCTGGTCGGTGCAGTAGTCCATCAGCGTCAGGTTCCCGTTGATGTTCACCCGGCGCATCGGTGACGCCTGCGAGGCGGCCCAGAACATGCCCGTCTTGCGGCAGTCGGTCGTGCCGCCGGAGACGTTGACCGTCAGGTTGGACAGGGAACGCCAGAAGTTGTTCAGCGCCACGCAGTAGGTCGCCAGGTTGGAATCGGGCGGCGGGGGCAGGCAGCGGTTGTAGACGTCGACGCTGCCGTTGATCACGACGTCGGTGGGATTCCTGCCGAGCCCGGCAACCTCGGTGTAGTAGCCGACCTGGAATTTGAGCGGGGCGGCGCCCGTCCCGTAGGTCCCCGGCTTGAAGAGCAGTGAATACCGGGCCGTTCCCATCTCGTTGTCGATCTGCTTGGCCGCTATCGCGTCGACCGCCGCCTGGATCTGAGCGGTCGACATGCTGGGATCGAAAACCGTGACGTTGGGTCCGAAATTGGGTGTCACCGCGGCAACGGCCGCATCGGCCGACTCCGAATTCACCACGGCTACCGTGCCCAGAACCGATACGGCGGTCACCAGCGCGAGACCGACGATCAGGCCGCGGCGCGCGCCCCGAATTCTCGCAGTGATGCCCCCGCGCGACTTGTTGTCCGTCGTTGTCGATCCAGTGCGCTGAGGCATGTAGAAGAACCAATCTTCTGATGTAACGGACTGTTACCGGCGCCGCCACGAGCCGGATGGCCGCTGATGGCGGCTCCCGGGTTGTCGGCGGGTGAGAACGGAAGCGCCGTTGAGAGCGCTTCCACCTCTTCACCATAATCAGAAGAGAGGACTGACGCCAGCCGAGACAACCGATTTTTCAAGCCATCTCCGGCCAGTAATCCCGCATTGGACTGTCGTCAGCCAGGGCGATTCTCTGTGCGTGACGGTACCGCGCGCAGGAGTCGCCGTTGCACACCGGTCACCACAGCAGTTCGCCTCGCACAGCCGCAAAGATCACTGTCGGTAGTTGCCCTCGATGAGCTCGCCGTCTGCCCGCACGATTGTCTATTTCTTTCCCATTGCTCAGATCTGGGACCATAAAGCAGGCGCAGGGTCGCTGCACCTCGAAAGGTGGATGCCACTCATCGGTTTTCCCGATCGGGATTTCGATGCAGTCGCACGCAGTTACCGCTCTCCCGAGTCAACACGCCCGAAATACAGCAGCGGTCCCCGTGGAGTGCTTCCTATTCGCCGTCAGTGATCAGCTAGGCGACCCCGTGCTGCTGATGGGCGTCAGTTTTCACTGAATCGGCGGCCGGGCATATCGATCGCAGCGCCGTGCCCGCTCGTCAACCGAGGCTGAGCTCTTCCGCCTGGACGACAACCGCCCGGCGGTTCGGCAGCCCGAGCTTGCCGAGGACGGCCGAGACGTGATGGTCGGCGGTCTTCGGCGAGATGTACAGCCGGGCGGCTATCTCAGCGTTCGTGAAGCCCCGGGCGACCAGCTTCGCCACCTCGAGCTGCCGGTTGGTCAATCCGGCCGGGTTCGCCCGTGTGCTGACCCGGGGGCGGGGCGGCACGGCCGTGACCCCCGCCCGCCGCAATGCGACCCGCTGCCGGTCGGCGGTACCGGTGGCGCCCAGCTTGTCGAGCAGTTCGATGCCCCTGGCGCGGTGCTCGACATCGGGAGAGTCGCACCACGCCATGGCCTCCGCGAAGGGATCTCCCGTGCGGTGCCACCATGCGGCGGCCTCGTGATGCCGGCCGTCCATGCTCAGCCTGAACGGTTCGGCCACCGTGGCACGGCAGTCCCCTCCCAGATCGAGCCGGGCCAGCCAGATCGCCAGGTCACCGGCGGCCCACTCGACGCCGCCGACCGTGGCCAGCCGGTCGAGCTCTTCGACGGAAATGTCGGTCACCCTGCTGTCGGGAGTCCCGGTCATCCACATCCGCTCTGCGAGCGCCGACATGACGGCCAACCCGCGCACCGGTTCGTCGATGCGCTCGGCCAGTTCCCACGCCGCGTCGAAGGCGGCGGCCGGCACCTCGGCGCCGCGGCGCATCGGAACGAGCGCGGTCACCAGCAGCGGCCAGAGGGTGGCCAGCGGCATCCCCTCTTCCTCGAGCACCTGGTCGGCGTCCTCCAGCGCGGCACTCCAGTGGCCCTGTGCGAAATGCAGCCTGGATCGGACGCCGGTCTGCCAGTGCCGGCAGATCGGGATGTCCCGCTCGACGGTGAAAGGCAGCGATTGGTCGAGGACGTGCTCGGCGGCACGGAACCGGCGGTGCTCCACGTCGAGGTACGCGAGATTGGAGTAGATCGTCGATGCCAGATCGTCAAGGCCCTGTGCACGCGCACCTTCGACGTCATCGGCCAACAGGGCACGGGCCTCGCCGTCACCACGGGCCAGGGCGGCGGCCGACAGGACGAACCTGCTCCGCAGTGCCAGCTCGCTGTGCTGCTCCCGCTCGGCGATCCGGCTCGCCTCGCCGTAGTGCTGCTGCGCCGTATCGAAGTCATTGCGCATGTACGCCAGATAGCCCTGCGTCGCACTGGCCAACCCGAAGGCGAGCTCCGGGCCATCCTCACTGACGATCCGTGCTGCCCGGTCGGCGTGCGCCTCGGCCTCACGTCGTCGGGCGCTGTAGTACTGGAAGACCGCGACCGCCTCGTGCGCTGCGGAAAGCCCGCCGGATTCACCGACCTGTTGCCACAGCGGGAATGTCGCGCTCACCGTGGCAATCGCTTCCTGGAGCCGGCTCGTCATGTACTGCTCGAATCCCAGCCGGTGCAGCAGGTCCGCGCGCTCCCCCGGTGATGCGCCGTCGAGATGGTCCAGGGCGGTTCGGTAGAACGCGGCCGCCTCGCTGTGTGAACCCGCATTGGCCGCCTCCAGGGCGGCGAGCTTCGCGTAGCGGACCGCCCGGCGGGCGTCCTGTGCAGCGACGGCGTGGTGGGTCAGCACGGACGGTTCGAGCGGTTCGATGGTCCCCAGCGCCCGCAGCAGCCGGGCGTGCAGTCCGGATTCGCCACCGAGAGGGACGGTGCTCGCGACCGCCTGGCGGGCGATTTCGTGGCGGAAGAGCAGCCCGCCGCGGGCTCTCCCGAGCAGGCCCGTCGCGGCCAGTCGCCGCAGGGTCGGCAGGTCGACACCGAGCGTGGGCAGAACCCGGTCGTCGAGCCGGTCCGGCGCGGTCGCCACCAGTTGCAGCACCTCGAAGTCCTCGGGCGTGACGTCCGACGTCCTGGCCAGGACGGCGTCCCGTACCGAGGCGGGCAGCGGAAGGCCCGAATCCTTCACCACCTCGATGACGAAGAACGGGTTGCCGCCGGTCAGGGCGTGAATACGTCCGGGCTCCAGGCCCGTCCCGTCGACCAGCTGTCGGACACCGTCCGGCGACAGGGCATGGAGCTCGATGGTGCGCAGCCCTTCGAGCCGGGCGACGTCACCGAGCAGCGGGCGCGCGGGGTGCCGCGGCCCGATCTCGGTGTCGCGGTAGCTGACCAGCATCAGCAACGGCATCGAGCCGATGCGGCGGCACAGGAAACGCAGCACGTCCACCGATGCCGCGTCCACCCAGTGCAGATCCTCGACCACCAGGACAGTCGGCTCGGCGCGAAGAACCTCGTACATCCGCTCGCAGACGTCCGAGAGCAGCCGGTCCTCGCCGCGGAGCAGTGCCTCCAGGCCGGTCGACGGTGCGAGGTCGCGGAACGGACCCAAGGGTCGGGGCGTCCGCAGCGGGTCGCAGCTCCCGCGGAGAATCCTGACGTCGAGCGCTGAGGCGCAGGTGGTCTCGATGAGAACGGACTTTCCGGTGCCCGAGTCCCCGATCACCGCAACGCCGGATCCCTCGCCGGCGCACGCCCGCGTCAGCGCCCGACGGAGCACGGCGAGTTCGTCGTCACGCTCGACGAGTCCCACCGAATCAGCGTAGATCCCGAGCGCCGAACCGCCCAGACCCATCGTGACGGGCCGGATCGGGCCGTGCCCGGCGGCGCGCACCGGAAGGCCCGGTACGCGCCGCGGGTGGGTGTGGTCGGACGGTGTCGTGTTCATCGGAGGGCCGCCCACTGCACCGTTGCCCGGAGCGCGGCGGCTACTGCCCGGTTGCCCGGCCCGCGGTCTGCGGTCCGAACTCGTTGGCGACGACGGACACGACGTTCGCCGGGAACCCGCCCCGCCTTGCATGCTCGAGAACCGTTTCGGCGTCGTCCGTCTCGTGCAGGCAGTAGATCTTGTCACCCGCGACGTAGCTGGTGATCCAGTTGTACGGGACCCCGAGCGACGCGACCGCGTCATTGGAGGTCCGGGCGATCTTCGCGAGGTCGTCCTGCGTGAGGTCGGTGGCGCCGTCGATCTCGCGCTCGATGAGAAAACGGGTCATGTCCCGCTCCTTTCGGTGATCGGCGGCCGGTCGCCGCCTGGTGATGTCACTGTCGCCGAGCGCGCCACCTGCGACATCGGGAGCGGATCCCCATGTTCGGTCGCCGTCGCAGCACCCCATACCGCTGCCTCCCCGCCCCATGCCGCGACCTCCATGCCGCGACCTGCATGCCGCGAGCTCCATCCCGCGAGCCACCAGGCGCCCGGTCACGCATTCGAGAGCGCTCAGGTCGTCCGGACTAGGGTGGGTGAAACAGTCAGACGGGGCAAAACGGCCGACGACGGTCGGTCCAGGGGGAAGCCATGACATCGCTGGAGTCGGCCGGGTCCGGTCAGGACGCCGCAGGAGCATTGCCCGACGAGTCGACGGCCGCCGGTGACAGGACGGCCCGCAACCTGTGGGGCATCGTGCTGATCGCCACCTTCGCGGGACTCGGCTTCACGACGGTTCAGATCATCGAGAAGATCACCATCCTCAAGGATCCGTTCGCGAGCCTGGCCTGCGACGTCAACGCGACCTTGTCCTGCAGCAACGTGCTGACCGCCTGGCAATCGTCGGTTCTCGGCCCGCCCAACGCGTTGATCGGCGCGATCATGTTCGCGATCCTCGCCTCGGCCGCACTTGCCGGGATGCTCGGAAGTGCTTTCAGCAGATCGTATGTCGCGATCTGCTGGGGGCTGGCGGTCTTCTTCCTGTGCTTCGCGAGCTGGTTCATGTACGAGACCGCGTTCAGCATCGGGGCTCTGTGCCTGTGGTGCGTCGGCATCACCACGGCTGTCGTGGTCATCTGCGCGTCCCTGACCCGGATCGCGGACCGGGCGGCAGCATTCGGCGACGGCAGGTTCGGCCGGGGTGTTGCCACCGCGGTCCGAGCCCGCCTCGACCTTGCCCTCTGGGCGGGATGGTGGCTGGTGATTGCCGCCCTGCTGTGGATCGGGTTGGCCGGCTGACCGCTGGCCGCCCTCTCAATGGCTGTGACACTGACGTTCCGGACGCCTGCTAATCCGGAATCAAGTCGGTGTACAGGAATCCGCCCCGGTCGACGGTTTCTGCGGTCTGCACCGGAATCGGGTGGTCGAATCCCGGCCCGTCCCAGGCGAAGGTGTGGAATTCGCCCTTCTCACCGCAAGGATCGGCGGCGGCCGGCAGGTCGCGGAGCAGTTGCTCGTCGAACGACCTGCCCGCGAAAGCCGCATCCAGCTGGGCCCCGTCGACACAGCTGATGGTGGCCCGGATCCCGCCGCGAATCATGTCCCGGGCCAGCGTCGCCGTGTCACGGCCCCACAACGGGAAGACCGGCCGCAGTCCGGTTCCGTCGAGTTGTCGCTCGCGGTAGGCGCGGATGTCCTCGAGGAACAGGTCACCGAAGGCCATGACGGAAACGCCCTGCGCAACGGCGGCCCGAACCAGCTCGGACATGATGCTCTCGTACTGCTCGTTCGTGCAGGGCCACGGCAGATCCACGGCGTGCAGGGGTAGGCCCACGGAGCGTGCCTGACGCTCCAGGAGTTCTCGTCGCACGCCGTGCATCGCAACCCTGTTCGCGTCCGCGTTGAGGGTGGTCACCAGCCCGACGACCTCGACCTCGGCCTGTTCGCGGAGCACCGCGAGGGTGAAGGCGCTGTCCTTCCCGCTACTCCAGGACAGCCAGGCCTTGGGTGGGTTCGCAGCCGGCTCGGACACCTGCGCAGCCTAACGGGATGCGCGGGACCGTCCGTGCGTCGGGAAGTATTCGGCGAGTTCGGCAGTGAGGGCCTTGACCTGGGGCTGCGGGCTCCGCAGCCGCAACCCGCCCTGGATCTCGGTCAGCAGGGCCACCATCGCGGTCCTGTCGATGGAGCGGAGGGAGGCGACGTCGACATCACGGTCCCCCGCCGCGGCGGCCCGCGCAACGACGTCGAATGCCTCGGTGTGGTGGGTGGCGTTCCAGTGACCGGCCAGCTTCACCCAGCCCCGCCGGGGACGGGTGATCCGCAGGAATCCGTCGTCGTAGACGGCGTCGTCGGGGATCTCCACCTGGTGGATCGCCCGCACGTACTCGACTTCCGGATCGCTCAGATCGGCCGCGAAGTACGGGCACAGCACGGTCAGCGGAATGTCGCCGACCAGTTGGTCGAGGGCCGCCTCGTGCCGACCGACGCCCCGCTCGCGATGCAGGCCGGTGACCCTGATCCCGCGGTAGCCGTCCCTGATCGCCTGCGCCACCTGGGCGGTCAGCTGGTCGGTGAGGTCCTTGGTTCGCTGGGGCACGAAATCCGGTGCGTCCGCGTCGTCGATGACGACGATCTGGCCGTCCGCCATTGCCGCGTCGCAATGCACGCCGTCCTCCTCGCGCAACCGCTGCAACAGACCCCTCGACTGGTCGACCCGCAACCCCGCGACGAGAACCCTTTCCTCGCGCTCGATACCGTCGGCGGTGAAATTGGTCAGCACCTCCCAAGCCTGCTCGGCGGAGGTCAGCACAGCGCAACCGTGCCGGGCAGAGCGGTCCGCGTGGCGACGCGCCATCCGCACCCACTTTCCGTCGTTAGCCTCAGTAAAGCACTACTTTACCGCGGCTACAGACCTGCCCCATTTTGCGCGTCAGCCGAGCTGCTCCCAGAAGGTGAGCAGGTGATGCGCCAGAGCGTGCGGCTGCTCGAGCGGGATCAGGGTGCGGGCGCCGCAAACAACCACGGACGAAGCGGAAGGTGCCAGCGCGGCCGCGGATTCTGCCGCCTGCGGACTCCAGTCCCCCCGGTCATCGGACGCCACGAAAAGGCTGCGCACAGCGAGATCTTCGAGTTCGTCGGTGACGTCGAGACGGTTCAGGATGAAGGACCGCACGGCGAGGCTCAGGCTGCGGCGGGTCGGCCGCGACAGTGATTCGATGACGATACGGCGGATCTCCTCCTGCGCCGCGGAGGCGTCCGTGAGCATCCCGGCCATCACGGCATCGCGTACCGGGCCCATCGGTCCTGCCGCTCGAAGGAGTGGCAGCAACAGGTTGATCTGGCGGCGAAGCGGCAGTGGAACCGGCTCGGTCGGCGAACTGACGGCGACAAGACTCCGCAGGACGCCCGGCCGGGTCCCGAGCTTGTACCCGACATGTCCGCCGAAGGCGTTCCCCACCCAGTCGACAGGGCCGTCCACGCGCAGCTCGTCGAGCAGGTCGGTCGCAGCCTCGGCGGCGGCGGAGATGTCGGCAACCCGTTGCAGCGGCTGGCTCAACCCCAATCCTGGCGGATCCACCAGCAGGTACCGGCGCCCCGCCGGCAACAGGGGCATCAACAGGTCCCAGCTGTGGCTGTCGACGAACATCGACGGCCACAGGACGGTGGTTGCACCCTCCCCCACCGTGCGGACATGAACCTCGCCCAGGCGGGTGGGGACCCGGGCGGTGCGTTCGACGGACTGCTCGTGTGTGCGCGGGCCTGCGGTGTCGCGGCGGGTCATCGGACTTCTCCTCGCGGTAGTTGGTGTGAGTGTGACTCACATGAATATATTCATGTTAGCGTCACTCCTATGAAAAGCAAGACCCCTCGCGCGTACCGGATGTCGACCCGGGCCGAAGCGGCGGAGCGCACCGGCGAGCTGATCATCGACGCGATGCTGCAGCGGTTCTCGAGGCTGCCCTACGACCAGATCCGCCTGGAGGACCTCGCCACAGACGCCAAGGTCACGGTGCAGACAGTGATCCGTCGGTTCGGGAGCAAACACGGACTGCTGGCCGCGACGGTCGAACGTGAGATGGCGCGTCTTGCCGCCGACCGGTCGGCCGCCCTCGGGGAGGATCCGGCGAGCACGCTGCACGCACTGACCCGCTACTACGAGCAGCACGGACTGCTGATCCTGAAGCTGTACTCCGAGGCGCACCAGGCACCCGGCGTGCCGGAACTGGCCGCCCGAGCCCGGACCTATCACGTGAACTGGTGCCGCGAAGCGTTTTCCGGGGCGCTCGCACACATCGAGGACCGGACAGCCCGTGAGCGACGACTCGCGCAGGCTGTGGCAATCTGCGACGCCACAACCTGGCGCATTCTGCGGTTCGACGGGGATCTGTCCCCGGAACAAACCGAGCTGGCGCTGGTGGAACTGCTGCGTCCCTTGCTTTCTCCGCCACCGTGACCGCCATCCTTGCTTCCGCAGCGGCGCGTCCGCGGGGGCGGGCTATTTGGCCGGCAGCGAGTTGGCGTAGTCGACGCCCCGACGGACCCACTGCGCGAGATCGTCATTCGGGGTGCCGGCGTCGACCTTGATCCGCAGCCAGCCCTTCATCTCACGGCCGCGCATCTCGAAGGGCTCCGCGCCGGGTAGCTGCAACAACGACTCCAATTGCCCCGGGTCGACCCGCAGCATCAGCCCGCCCTTGCTGCTGGCAGCGACTGCCATGTTGCCGTTGATCAGAAATGCCAGCCCGCCGAACATCCGCTTCTCGGTGAGCCCGTTCTCGCGCTCGACATGTTCGCGCACCCGGTCCGCCAGTTCCTCGTCATAGGCCATCCCAGGAGTGTTCCGCAGCCCGGCCCGCCATCGCCAGGGTCAGTTGGCATGGTGTGGCGGTGTGCGGCTGACAGGCTGTCTTCGCGGCGTCGTCAGCGCGGCGAAGTGCGTGCGGGGATACGAGTGTGGGTGACGCCAGTGCGGGGAGACTGAAAGCGGGTTTCACGCCCAAAGCCCATCTTTGGACAATCTGGATTAATCAGGCCATTGATGCCTGGTCATTAACAAACCGATCCGACGCCGTTAAGCTGCCGGATCAAGGCGGACAGACAGCGTTCCGAAGGAGAAACCAAGATGGGCACGATCACCACGACGGACGGCACCGAGATCTTCTACAAGGACTGGGGCACGGGCCAACCGCTCGTTTTCAGCCACGGCTGGCCGCTGTCGGCCGACGACTGGGACACCCAGATGCTGTTCTTCCTGCAGCAGGGTTACCGCGTCGTCGCGCATGACCGTCGCGGTCACGGTCGGTCGACCCAGACCAGTGATGGTCACGACATGGACCACTACGCCGACGATCTCGCCGCCGTCACCGCCCATCTCGACCTTCACGACGCCGTCCACATCGGCCATTCCACCGGCGGCGGCGAGGTCGTGCACTACATCGCCCGGCACGGCGAGAGCCGCGTGGCCAAGGCGGTGCTGATCAGCGCCGTCCCGCCGATCATGGTGCAGACGGACGCGAACCCGGGCGGGCTGCCGAAGGAGGTTTTCGACGGTCTGCAGGCCCAGGTCGCGACGAATCGTTCGGAGTTCTACCGGGCGTTGCCGTCCGGACCGTTCTACGGATTCAACCGCCCCGGCCGCGAGCCGTCGGAAGCGATCATCGCGAACTGGTGGCGGCAGGGAATGATGGGCGGCGCGAAGGCCCACTACGACGGCATCGTCGCCTTCTCGCAGACCGACTTCACCGAGGACCTGAAGAAGATCAGCGTGCCCGCTCTCGTGATGCACGGCGACGACGATCAGATCGTGCCGTACGCCGACTCCGGGCCGCTGTCAGCGAAGCTCCTGCAGAACTCGACCTTGAAGACCTACGCCGGATTCCCGCACGGGATGCCGACCACCGAGGCCGAGACGATCAACGCCGACCTGCTGGAGTTCATCAGGTCCTGATCAACGCGGTCGATAGCCCGGACCGCCAATGGACCGGTCGCTGCGCCTCGGCGACCGGTCCATTGCGTGTTGCGCCGCGCTCCCGCCCGGCGGCGACGGTCAGCGAAGGATCTCCACCAGCAGCACCCAGGCGTTGGCGACCGAGCCGACGAACACCAGCAGGGCACCGGCTGCCACCCAGTACAGGCCCGCATCGCTACCCGTCAGCAACATGATCGCGCCGACCACGAACGGCACGATCTGCACGATGGCGAAGACACTCTTCAGCCAGGTCAGTCGCCGGTAAGGCGCCTCTGCCGCACGGACCATCCGGACGACCGAGTCGATGGTCAGGGTTGCCGCGAGAACGGTGAAGACCAGGATCTCCGCGCCGAGCAGTTCAACCGATTGTTCCGGGATCAGCCCGGCGGCGGCACTCACCACAATGAGGATCAACGTGCCGATCGTCGCTGCCGCACGGGATGTCATGCTCGGGATCGACAGGATTGTCTGGATGTTGACCGTCATCGCGACGATGATCAAGCCGGCCAGCGCGGCCGCCGCACCTGCCGTGGCGACGTAGAAATCGGACCAACCCTCAGTCATGGGCATGATCATCGCATCCCGACCCGATGCCCGTGCGGCGGCGGTCTCACTTCGGAGCGAACCGGACTAGGTGCCCGTGGTAGGGCGTTGGCAATGGTGTGACGCGCACCGACGCCCGAGCTGCCCTTCCCGTAGAGCCGGCCCCGAGGGCTGCCCGACGGTGGCGACCGAAGCATGTCCTGGTGACGAGGTCGGCCTACCAGTACGACCACGGCCGGGAGATCGTCGCGCGCTGTGAGGCGGCCGGCGTCGCCGACATCGAGGTGCTGACCGGTGACCGGCTGCCACCGATCGGCGGGGACAGCGCGCGGGCTCGGTACGCGCGGGCAAAGTCGACCATGGCCGTTGTCGTGGCCCCGCCGTCGAAGCGTCGGCTGCAGCCGATCCCGCCCAGCGCGGACTGGCGGTTCGACCTCGCCGAGGGCTGCCCTGCGCACTGCCAGTACTGCTATCTCGCCGGATCGCTGACCGGTCCCCCGGTCATCCGGGTCTACGCCAACCTCGACGAGATCGTCGGCGGGCTCGACAGTTCGGTCGGCGCCGGCTCTGTCACCACGGGCTCAGCCGCCCGCGACGCCGAGGGCACCACGTTCGAGGCATCGTGCTACACCGACCCACTGGGCATCGAATCCGTCACAGGGTCGCTCAGCGCGACCATCGCCCACTTCGGCCGGCACTCCTGGGCCGGCCCGGTGCAGCTGCGGGCGACGACCAAGTTCGATGACGTCGACCCGCTGCTCGAGCTCGATCATCGCGGTCGTACGCGGATCCGGCTGTCGGTGAACGCCGCGGCGGTGGGCGAACGGTTCGAGGGCGGCACAGCATCGATGCCGCAACGGATCTCGGCCCTCCGGCGACTGGCCGACGCCGGCTATCCGGTGGGTCTGACCATCGCCCCGATCATGCCGGTGAACGGCTGGCGCGAGCAGTACTCGGCGCTGCTGGGTGCTGTTCGCGACGAACTGGCCGGCCTTCCCGACGTCGACCTGACCGTCGAACTGATCACCCACCGGTTCACCCGGCGCAGCAAGGACGTGCTGCTGGAGTGGTACCCGCGGACCCAGCTGGAGATGGCCGAAGACCTTCGCCGGCAGAAGCGGGGCAAGTTCGGTGCGGTGAAGTACGTCTATCCGGCACCGGTGATGAGCGACCTCAAGGTATTCCTCGGCAGCGAGGTCGACCGGGTGCTGCCGTCGGCACGGCTGCTCTATTTCACCTGAGCCGCTTCGTCGGAGTTGCGATGCCGAGAGTTCGCGGCGGCGAGCTACTCTCGCAGCCGCATTCCGCCCGTGCCCACGCGTCAGCGGATTGACGTGCTCCGCCCGTCGGTCGTGACAGTTTCGTTTCCCATGTCGGTGGGCACATGACGTGAACTGCAATGACGCAGGGAGGCGAATCGTGCAGGACGTGGTCGTTCCGATCAGCCGCGGGCGGACGATGCATGCAACCATCGTCGGGCCGGTGGACGGGCAGCCCGCCGTGGCGCTGCACGGGCTCGGTGGAAGCACCGACCAGAACCTGCCCGCGCTCGAGGCCATGGCCGGCTACTACGGACTCCGCATCTACGCGATCGACCTGCCCAACCATGGCCGCAGTTGTAAGGTCGGGCTCCTGCACTTCCGAGTCAGCTACTTCGCCGATCTGATCGTCGAGGCTGTCCGCGCGCTCAACATCCGGCCGACCGTGATTGTCGGCCATTCCTTTGGCGGTCAGCTGGCCGCCATGGTCAGTGAAGAAGTCATGGCGGACTCGCTGCAGCCGATTCTCATCAATCCCGCCATGGGAACAGCATGGGACCGCAAGTTGCGCCGGTGCTGGAGGCGGCCCTGGCTGTTCGTCAGGCTGGTCCAGGAACTGGGATACGACGACGGCAATGTCGCCCGAGGCGAGCTCTATCACGCCGGCCGATTACTCCGTTCCATCCTGGACATGTTCCTCGACCGAGACCTGCGGCCCTACCGTCGGTTTCAGGTCACCCTTGCTCTGCTGCGCAACTGTGACACGGCCAGTGTCCTGAGACGCCTGATGAACCGGGGTCTCCGGCCGATCATCGTCCAAGGTGCGCTCGACCGATCGACCCCGGCCGGAGAAAACGTCCATTTCGTTGACGGATTCCATAGCTGGCTTCACGAAGCGACCGGTCCGCAGGTCCTCGTGGCCGTCCTGGAGACGGTGTTTCCCCGGCCCTCGTCCGCCCGGTAACTCCACGAATGCCCCCGCCGACTAGGGCCCGGGTTCCTTGGCGGCCGGGCTCTGTGGCGGGTCGACCGAAACCCTGGGTTCCGGTCGACCCGCACGCTGTCAGTGCCTGCCCAGCGGGATCTTGATGACTTGGCCGCCACCGGCACAGGTCGCGCAGGTGGTGACGTACGCGGAGTGCCGGTCAAGGGCCACACCGTACGGCTGGTTGAGGTTACCGGCGACCGTGTAGTGGCGGGAGCCGTGGGCCTTGACCTTCACCAGAGAGCCGGGCGAACCGGTGAGCAGGCCGTCGGCCGAGATCTGCACCACGTACAGGTCCCCGTTGCGCGCGAACGCAAGGTCGGTGACGTTCGTGAACCCGGAGGCGTAGACGGTGGGAGCATGACCGGGAACGATCCGCCAGATGTTGGCGTCGCCCTTCTCGAACGGGAACCCGGTGAGCTGGCTGACGTAGTACGCCCCGTCCGGTCCCTTGACCACCTCGGTCGGCACCGCGTCCGTCGGGATCTGGGTGCCCGGCGGCAGGCCGAGGAACGGCGGCGCGAGTGCGCTACCCGGCGGGAGTACGGCGACGGTGCTGAAAGCACCCTTGCGTGACACCTTCAGAATGTCGTTGCCGCCGGCATCTGCAACCAGATACGACGACCCACTGCGGACGAGACCAACTGGGTTGCTGTCGATGTCGGTTGGTTCGGGATTGTTGGCCACCTCGTAGTCGAGCACATCGGCGAACGGGGTGACCTTCGAGCTGCCGATCTTGCCCTTGGCCAACGTGCCCAGCAATGTTCCGCCCGGCTTGAACCCGGCGCGGAACTCGTCGCTGCCACCCAGGCCGACACTGACGACAAAATTGCGCCCATTGAAGGCGATATCGGAGGGACCGATAGTGTCCGTTGCCGCTTCTGTCAGCGGCTCGGCCTTGATGGACGGTAGGCCCTTGACGACTCGCGGGTCCCGCCCGTTGTCCCGGACCAGAGTGATGGCTCCGCTGTAGCCGAGGCAGAACGTGCCCAGCTCAGCCGTGACACACGGACCATTGCCCCCTTTGCCCGCTTCGACGACGTACAGGTTCCCTGACGAGAACTCCAGGTGTCGAGGACTGTTCAGCCCACTGGCGACCACTTTCCACGGAGTATGTGCCGCGGCGGGTGGAGCGAGGATGGTCGAGGCCAGCACCAAGGAGCCGGCAAGGACTGCGGCCTTCGCTGCACGACGGGCTCTGAGCATGATCACTCCTCGTCAGGTGACGGCATTGTCCGAAGTATCCTGGCCCCCCTTTTGGGCCATTCGCAACCCCCAATCGGTACGAAAAGTAGCGATCGTCCGCTTCGATATCTGCACCAGGGCAGCCGTTGTCACGTTTGTTAGAACCCACGGGCCCGCCCGTCGTCACCTTCCGCTCCGCCCCGCCGAAGGAGGCGAACGGCCGCAACACCTGCTGCGGCCGACCATGCCTGCGGAATGCCGGCCAGTCGGTATCGCACCGGCTCGGGGAATTCCTCGCGGGAGAATCCGCCGATCACCTCCGGCAGCCGATTCGAGAGGCGGGATCCGCAGGCCGCCACACTGCCCGCCACCAGCAGCGCATGCTCGCCGAGCCCGCACTCGGCCATTCCCATGGCGGTGAGCATGGAATCGTGCGGCCACACGGATCCATTGTGGTACGACAGTGGCGAATACGGCGGCTGGCCGGCGGCCAGAGTCCGAATACCCCATCCCGAGCTGAACTGCCGTGAGACCAGGCGGTCCGCAACACATCTCGCCTCGGCGGGCGGCAGCAACCCGGACCAGAGCAGATGGCCGGCGTTGGAACACAGCGAGTCCACCGGCCGGCCGGCACCGTCCAGGGCCAGAGCCGGGAACTGCTTGTCGGACAACCAGAATCGCTCGAGAAACCGCACCTGGAGTGCCGTCGTCTCGTGATCGAGGTCGTCCGCGAGTGCGGTGTCATCCCACACCGATCGGGCCAGGGCCGCTGTGCGCCGGAGCGCATCGAAGACGTAACCCTGCACCTCACACAATGCGATGGGTCCTTCGGCAATTCGCCCGTCGGCGAAGACCGTGGAATCCTCGGAGTCCTTCCAGCCCTGATTGGCCAGGCCCGACGGATCGGGCCGATAGGTGACAAAGCCCGCCTCGTCGAGTCCACCCGGCCCGCGCAACCACTGGATCGCGGCCAACGCCGCCGGCCGGAGCTCCCGCGCAAGCCTTGCGCCGTCGGCCTTGTCGAGGTCGACGAGCGCGGTGCGGCCCAGCACCGACAGGAACAGGGCCGTGGCGTCGACGCTGCCGAAGTATCGCCCGTAGGGAACCATGCCGAGCGTTGCCAACTCGCTGACCCGGATCTCGTGAATGATCCGACCCGGCTGCTCCAGGCTCCGAGGATCGTTCCTCGTTCCCTGAGTCGTGGCGAGCGCACGCAGGACCGCCGGCGCCAACTCCGGGCGCGCGCTGCCGGCGAGCACCGAGGTGACGAGTGAGTCGCGACCGAACAACGTCAGGAACCAGGGCGCTCCCGCAGCGGGAACCCGGAGCCCGGGGCTGCCCGGCGCGTCGATCATCAGTGCGTCGAGGTCTTCCAGCGACCGTGCGCGCAGCCGATCGAGTGCTGACTGGTCGAGATCATCGACGCCGAAGGTGCTTGCGCCGCGGCCGCGCGTCGCGGCGAACCGGGGCCGAACGGGCCGCGCTGCAGGGCCGACGGTGATTGTGATGGTCTGCTCGGCATGCGGTGGCAATTGCACCGTCCAACCCAGCAGATGGTGGCCGTTGCCGGCGGTGACGACCGGACGTGGCGACGCGGACACGGCGCAGGTCGCCTCGAACACCCTGCCGTTCCTGGGGTGTCGGTAGGCGAAGCGCAGACCGTCGTCGACGACCGTGTGGGATCGTTGCGCGGCGGACAGGTCGTACCGGCGGCCGTCGGTGCGGACGGTGAATTGGTCGGCGAAGTCGACACCGACCTTCACGGTGATTGTCGTCGACAGCTCCGAGGCCATGGTGTTCCGGATCGTCAGCGTCTCCGCGAGGCCGTCCCCATCGACCCGTTGATCGCGCTCGAGGAACAGGGGGTCCGGGCGGTTCCGGATCGCCCGTGGCATCAGCGCCCACCGCCGCGAGCTGACGCCGACCTGCGCGGCGCCCGCGCCCAGCGGGCGGTCGCCGACCGTCAGCGTCCATTCCGAGAGGAGTCTGGTGTCGGCGACGTACAGCCCGTAGGCGGCGTCCTCCTCCCGGTCGACGTTGCCGATGGCCGAGGTCGCGAACAGCGTTCCGTCGGCGAGGATCATGTGATCGGAAACGGTCACGGCAGTCTCGACCTGACATCCGGCTGCGCAGCGGCGAGGTCAAGGGCTAGGGCGGCGGTCCAGCTGAACAACCGGGTGCCGTGCGCGGCGCCGTTGCGCGGGTCGACGTATTCCGGGTAGTCACCTGTCACTGCCTGTTCGACAGCTTGCACTGCAAGGATGTCCGCCTCGCGGTGGGCACCCGCCTGATGCAGTCCCTGGACGACCAGCCAGGCGGTGTTGAACCAGGACGGCCCTCGCCAATACCGGGCGCCGTCGTACTCGGGCGCGGTGAGGTCGTAGCTCGGCACCATGATCACCCGACCCAGTCCGAACCGCGGTCCGCGCAGCGTCCGGAGAACCCGCGTCTGCAGGGGATTCCCGGGCAGGACCAGCGGGATGATCCCCGAGATCCCCGCGTACCGGAGCAACTCGCCGGTGCGGACGTCCCGCGGGAGGTAGACGCCGAGTTCGTCATCGAAGGTTTCCTGCAGGGCCCTGGTCAGCGCGCGAGCCCCGTCCCGATGCGGTTCGGGAGATGCTCCGAGGTGCTCGGCGATCCGCGCCAGCGCCCATTCGGACATTGCCCACAGTGCGTTGAAGGCGGGGTCCTCGACGACAAAGGGGTAGCCGGGGTCTCGATCGTCACAGTCGTGGTCCCGGTACCGACCGGCGAGATAGAGATAGTTCTGGTAGTCCGCGGTCGTCGGGCGCTCATCGAGATTGGCGTGCAACAGATCTGGCCGGGGAACGTGCTCCACCGGGACGGCGTCGGGATCGGCGAGCCGGGTGGCGGTGACCCCGCCCAGCACGCTGTCCCATGCAGGCGCATTGTCCATGCCGCTTTCCCACGGATGCAGCACACAGGCCAGCCCCGTGCCGCCGCGATCCCGGCGGCGCGCCAGATAGTCGTGCCAGGCAACCAACTGCGGGTAAGCACGGCGGAGGAACCCGCGGCGTTCCGATTCCTGTGGGTCGCTGCGATGGACCAGCAATGCGGCCCACGCGTGATTGGGCGGCTGGATCAGGCCGGCCGTCGGCACCCGGGGTGATCCGGGTATCCGCTCACTCCGCCAGAAGGCCGCACCCGGCGAATAGTCGTCGTCCCGTGCGGGGTCGAAAACGATCTGCGGCAGACGGCCGTCGGCCCATTGCGCACCGAACAGGCTTTCCAGTTCCTGCTGCGCACGCCGTGCGGACAGGTGCCGGGTGCCGATGGCGATGAACGCCGAGTCCCAGCTCCATTGATGCGGGTAGAGCCCGGTGGCCGGCAGCGTGTGCAGCCGGTGCCAGTTCCCGCCGAGGACTGCCGCAGCACCCGGCGGGAACGGACTCGACGTGGCTCCCTGCGCTGCCGCCGTCTCGGCCAGTCCCGTCACAGGTACCTGCGCAAGAAGCCGGGGACGCGCGGCAGGACCTCATCCGCCGGACCGGAAAGCCGGCTCTCCAGAGCGATGTCGCCGCTGTAGCCGACATCGCGCAAGGTCGCGGCGAACAGCGGCCAATCCAGATGCCCTGCGCCCGGCTCGAGTCGATTGGAGTCACTGACCTGCACGTGCCCGAGGTGGGGCGCGGCGGCGCGCAAGGAGGCGGCGGGGTCCGCTTCCTCGATGTTCTGGTGGTAGGTGTCGGCCGCCAATTGCACCGAGTCGAGCCCGATCTCCTCGATCAGCGAGATGCCCTCGCTGAGCCGGTTGACCATGTGGTCCTCATAGCGGTTCAGCGGTTCCAGGAAGATCTTCACCCCCACGGATCGGGCGTGTTCGCCGAGCCGGCCGAGTGCGTCCAGCAGGATCACCCGGTCGTCGGCCGCGCTCCGCGGTGGCTCGAACGGTGGCAGGCGCCGCGAAAACATGCCGTAGGCGGCCGGCGTCATGGCGCCGGTTCCGCCGATCTCCGCCATGACGGTGAGCTGCGAGGTCATCTGGGCGATGGCGTCCGCACGCAGGTCGTCGTCGAAAGCACCGATGAAATGGAGCATGTCGACGCAGACCGTGGGCATCACCACCCCGTTCGCCCGGGCGCGCTGCAACTCCGGCAGCCTGGCTTCGAACGCGAGGTCGCCGGCCCCGCGGAGTTCGATCCCGTCGAATCCGTACTCGACGGCGGCGGCGAACTTCTCTTCCAGCGTGGCTCCGGGCAGGTGCTGCTCCTGGCAGCAGAGCCGCATCACGCGACGTCCAGGATGACCTGCAGCGCCTGTTCGGGATGCTCGTCGATGAGCTGGTACGCCGCGGCGGCGTCCGAGAGCGGGTAACGATGACTGATCAGGCTCAGGACGTCCGGCCGGCCCTTGCCGAGGAGTCCCGCGACGGTGGCCTGCAGCCGTTCCCGGTCCCACCGGGGGTGCAGGCGGGCAGGGACGGCTCCGATCTGTGAGGCGACGATGTGAATCCTGTTGTGGTGGAACTCTTCTCCCAGATGCAGCGGGGTTGCGGCGCCCTGATAGAACCCCGCGGCGACCACGGTGGAGTCGGGTCCGACCGCACGGGTTGCCTCCCGGAGCGCGAGGTAGGAACCGGAGAGGTCGATCGCGACGTCCGCCCCCCGCCCGGAGGTCAGGTTGCGAATCGCCACAGCGGTGTCCGGACCGGGTGTCAAGACGTGGGTTGCGCCCATCCGGACGGCCGCGTCGCGCCGCGCCTCGATCCCGTCCACGGCGATCACCGTGGAACCGGACATTGCCGCGTAGTGGGTGGCCAGCAGGCCGATCACCCCCTGCCCGAAGACGACAACGGTGTCGCCGATCCCGGCGTCGCCGGCCAGCACGGCGTTGAGAGCGATGGCGCCCACCCGGACGAAGCAGCCGATCACCGGGTCCACATCCCTCGGTAACTGGTGCGCGCGAACGGCGCTCTCCGCGACCACCCCCTCGGAGCGGTGACCCCAGATCCCCCAGACGATGTCGCCCACCGCGACGCGCCCGGCGGAATCCCCGCTGACGCCGACGGGTGTCGCGACCTCGATGACCTCACCGACCTCGGAATACCCCCAGCCCTCCAGTGGGTACGACGGCGTGTCCGGGTGGGAGTCCCGGAACAGCCTCAGCGCCGGGTCCCACGTCGAGGTCAGGTACGGATTGGTACCGCGATAGGCGGTCAACTCGGTGCCCGCGGACACGCCCGATGCGATCGTCCGGACCCGCACCTCACCCGGCAGCAAGGGCGGTGAATCCACGGTGACGACGTCCACGGCTCGGGGCGCGGTGAAACGCATCATCTGGGGCATATGTCCTCCGTCTGTACCGATCCTCGGATCTTACCGCTGCTTTCGATAGAACTTAAGCCTTGTAACTATGCAGAACTGGTGATTGGATCCGACGATGAGCACCTGCCCTCCAGGACTAGGGAGCACGTCAGGATGAGGATTCGCAGCCGCAGAGCCGCGGTTGTTGGCGCCGCGGTGATCGCCCTGGGACTGACCATCGGCGGTTGTGGAGCGGACACCGCCAACCCCAACGACCTGAAGTCCATCAAGGTCTGGAGCCTGGAGAACCAGACCGACCGGTTCACCGCGACCCAGGCCAACGTGAAGGAGTTCACCGAGAAGACCGGTATCGCCGTCGATCTGCAGGCCGTCGACGAAAGTCAGTTGCCCCAGCTGATCGCGCAGGGCGCGCAGGCCGGGACACTGCCGGATGTGATCGCCGGGGTTCCGTTGGCCGCTGTCCGGCAACTCGACACGCAGCAACTGCTCGACAGCGACGCGGCGAAGGCGATCGTCGACTCGCTCGGCGAAAAGACTTGGGCGCCATCGGCACTGAAGCTCACCCAGGACGGCGACCGCCAACTGGTCGTGCCGTCCGACGCGTGGAGTCAGATCGTGGTCTACCGGACGGATCTGTTCGAGGCAGCGGGCCTGGAACCCCCGACGACATACGAAACCCTGCAAGCGGCCGCTCAGGCCCTGACCAAGGACGGACAGTTCGGCATCACCCTGGCGACCGACCCGGCCGACGTCTTCACAGCGCAGACGTTCGAATCGCTGGCGCTGGGCAACAACTGCCAGCTGGTCAACCCCGAAGGGACTGTCACGCTGGACTCGCCGGAGTGCACAACGACGTTCGAGCTCTACAACACCCTTGCAACGACGGCCTCACCGAAGGGCGGGCAATCGGTCGACAGCACCAGGGAGTCGTACTTCGCCGGGAAGTCCGCGATGATCATCTGGTCGACCTTCCTGCTCGACGAAATGGCCGGACTGCGCGACGATGCGCTACCGACGTGCCCGGAATGCAAGGCCGACCCGACGTTCCTGTCGAAGAACAGCGGCGTGGTGAGCGCCGTGTCCGGTCCGGACGGCGGGGCGGAGGGCAGCTTCGGCGAGATCGGGTCCTACGTCACCGTGGCGGACGGCAAGACCGCGCCCAGCAAAGAATTCATCGAGTACATGCTGACCGACGGTTATGCGAAATGGTTCGGGATGGCACCGGAAGGAAAGTTCCCGGTCCGCACCGGCGACGCCACCGACCCCGAGAAATACACGGACGAGTGGGCGAAACTCCCGGCCGGTGTCGACACCAAGAAACCGCTGTCCGAGGTCTACAGCCCCGAGACCCTCGAGCAGATCACCTCCATCGCCGAACACATCGACCGGTGGGCCATCCCGCAGGGCCAGGGGAACCTCCTCGGCGCCATGAACGCCGAACTCACAATCCCGAAGGTGATCGCTGAGATGTCTACCGGTGGAACAGATGTCGCAGGTGCGCAGGCAGCGGCTCAGGAAGAGGCCGCCCAGGTGAAGGACAACCTGAAGAGATGACCACGATCGCCCCCTCCCAGACGCCCGACCTGCCCAAAGAGGAGCCGGCAAACAAGAGCCTGTCGCGCCGGCGGGAGAATCGCGACGGCTGGCTCCTGGTCTCGCCCACCGTCATCATCGTCGTGGTCGTCGTCGTCCTCCCGGTCCTGTGGAACATCGTTCTGGCCTTCCAGGACCTGTCGTTGTTCAACATCAGGAAACGCGGGCTGTTCGGCAACTTCACCCTCGACAATTTCAAGCAGGTCTTCACCGATCCGTCATTCTGGTCGTCGATCTGGATCACCATCGTCTATTCGATCGCGTCCACGATCGGTTCGATCGTGGTGGGGTTGATCGCCGCCCTGTCGCTTCGCCGGCCCTTCCCGGGTCGCGGTGTGTTGCGGGCGTTCATGTTGCTGCCCTACGTCGCGCCCGTTGTCGCGGCGACCTTCGTGTGGAAGGTGATGCTCGACGAGCAGTCCGGCATCATCAACTACTGGGGGACGACGTTCTTTGGCTGGGAAACCACGATCAACTTCTTGGGGACCAAGCCGTACGCCCTGATGACGGTCATCGCATTCGAGATCTGGCGGTATTTCCCGTTCGCATTCCTGTTCCTCACCGCCCGATTGCTCGCCGTGCCCGCGGACATCGAGGAGGCAGCCACCGTCGACGGGGCCACCGTGTGGCAGAAGTTCCGCTTCGTCATCCTGCCGCAACTCATGCCCACCATCGCGCTGCTATCCGTGCTGCGAATGATCATGACCTTCAACAAGTTCGATGACGTCTACCTGCTCACCGGCGGCACCGCGGGCACGGAGGTCGCGGCGGTCCGCGTCATCGACACGCTGAACTCGTCGTTCGACATCGGCGGCGCCGCAGCGGAGGCACTCGCGCTGGCAGTCATTCTCGCCGGGTTCCTCTTCGTGTATGTCAAGTTCGTCAGCAAGCGGACGGCGGAAGAATCGTGATGGACAACGCCACCATTCAGCGCAATACGTTCGGCGTCCTGCGGTGGGTAGCGATCGTGATCTTCGCTGCCGTCACCATTTTCCCGTTCTACTACATGGTGCTGCTGAGTCTGGTCCCGATCTCGCAACTGCTGCAGGATCCCGGCCGGCTGTGGGTTCCGTTGGGCGAGATCTCGCTCGATTCCTACAAGGAGGTACTGACCCCGGTCTCCGAGGGTGGTCAGGGCTTCCTGCAATTCATGCTGAACTCGGCGATGGTCGCGTTCGCGACGGTGGTGTTGACGCTCGCCGTCTCGGTGCTCGGTGCCTACGCCGTCGCCCGGCTGCGCTTTCGCGGCCGCGAGCACATCGGCACGATGTTCCTGTCCGTGTACCTGTTTCCCGCGGTGATCCTGGCCGGGCCGCTGTACATCGCTTTCGCCAGGCTCGGCCTGACCAGCTCGCTGGCTGGGGTGACAATCGTGTACATCGCGCTGACGGTTCCGGTCTCCGTGCACATGCTGCGCGGGCACTTCGAGACCATCCCGGTCAGCGTCGAGGAGGCCGCCGTCATCGACGGCTGCAGCCGGTGGGCGATGTTGCGGCACGTCACGCTGCCGCTGTCCATTCCGGCCATCATGTCGACGGCGCTGTACATCTTCATGATCGCCTGGAACGAATTCCTGTTCGCCCTGCTGTTCCTCACCGGCGACCGCGACAAATGGACGGTCTCGCTGGGATTGTCGCAGTTGACGAGCGGGATCGAGGTGCCGAAAACAATCCTGATGGCGGGATCGGTGCTGCTGACCGTGCCGATCATCCTGCTGTACGGTATCGCCGAACGCACGCTGACGGAGGGCGCGACCGCGGGCGCCGAAAAGGGCTGATCGGTGCGGCGCCGGTGGAAGGGGAACGGATGACGCTGCCGGCCGGGCCCGGCGACGTCCTCACGCTCATCCGCCGCGGGAGCGTCACCCGGGCGAAAATCCAGGAGATGACGGGCCTCTCACGGGTGACGGTCGCCCAACGTGTGGATGCCCTACTAGCCGCCGGCCTCATCCGTGAGGCCGGCGTCGGCCGTTCCACCGGCGGCCGCCGGCCCACCGAACTCAGGTTCGACCACGAACACGCGATCCTGTTGCTGGCCATCATCGACACCATGCACACCCGGATCGCCGCCGTCGACCTGCTCGGCACCGTGCTCGCCGAGAAGGAGATCGGCATCTCGATTCTGGAGGGTCCGGAGAACGTCCTGAACACGATCGAGAACACCATGCGCGACGTGCTGGCCGACGCGGACCTGGACGACAGTCGTGTCGCCGGCGTCGGTGTCTCCGTTCCGGCGCCGGTCGACCCGCAGACCGGGCGGCCGAGCGAACCGCCGATGATGCAGGGATGGGACGCCTACCCCATCACCGCCCACATGTCGGCGACCTTCGCCGTGCCGATCGTGGTGGAGAACGACGCCAACGTGATGGCCCTCGGTGAGCAGACTCTCGAGCATCCCGACACGACTTCGCTGTGTTTGGTGAAGGTTTCGACCGGCATCGGTTCCGGCGTGGTGATCAACGGGTCCATTTACACCGGCAGCGACGGCGGCGCCGGGGACATCGGGCACGTTCGCACGGTCGGCCACGACGACGCGCTGTGTCAGTGCGGGTCGCGGGGCTGCCTCGCGGCCGTCGCCAGTGGCCGGGCGGTCGCGCACCAGCTCACCGATGCCGGTGTCCCGGCGACGTCCGGGCGCGATGTCCGGGACCTGCTGAGCGCGGGTGAACCCAACGCCGTCCGGTTCACCCGGCAGGCGGGACGGGAGATCGGAGCCGTCGTCGCCGCCGTTGTCTGCGTGCTCAACCCCGCGGTCCTGGTGATCAGTGGCGACCTCGCGAGCAACTCGCTGCTGTCCGGAATCCGCGAGACGCTGTACCCGCGCTCACTCCCCCGCGCCACCCGCAACCTCGACGTGCGCCTCGGCCGGCACGGTCAGGCCGCATCGTTCGCCGGGCTGACCCGGCTTCTGGTCGACAGTGTGTTCAACGCCGCTGCAATCAACCGGCGGCTGCAGGCGTGAGTTCATTGCCCTGGGATCTTCCGCCGGTACGGGTCGGTCTGGTGGGGGCCGGCACCTGGGCGCGGCGCATGCACGCACCGATGCTCGCGCATGGTCCGGAGACTCGGCTTGTCGGGGTGTGGGCTCGTCGGCCTGCTGAGGCCTCGGAACTGGCGGACGGTGTCGGGACTCGCTCGGTCGCGTCGTTCGACGAACTCCTCGATACCTGCGAGGCGGTCGACTTCGCCGTGCCTCCCGATGTTCAGGCCGAGCTCGCCCCCCGAGCCGCCGCCCGCGGCAAGGCCGTCATGCTGGAGAAGCCGATCGCGCGGGATCTTGGACAGGCTCGGTCGCTCGCGGACGCCGTCAGGGAGAGCGGTGTCGCCTCGATCGTGGTGCTGACGAGGCGCTTTCACCCGCGGACCCGCTCGTTTCTTGCGGACGTCGCTGATCTCCGCGGCCGGGGGCCGTTGTGGGGTCTCGACGGACGGTATCTGCACGGCGGCCTGCTAGGCGGGGACTTCGCCCACGGCTGGCGCCTGCAGGATGGTGCGCTGGCGGACCTCGGCCCGCACCTGCTCGACCTGAGCGACGCGGTTCTGGGGCCGGTTGTCTCGCTGCGCGCGACCGGCGAGCCTCAGAACTATCTGACTCTCAGCTGCGAACACGAGTCCGGCGCGATCAGTCAGCTGGCGCTGTCCGGAAAGGTTGCCGGTCCCTCATCCGTCACCCGGATCGACGTCGCCGGTGAGGCCGGAGCGCTGAGCTGGGACACCGTGGCGATGGACCATGACGAGTGCTGGCCGGTGCTGCGCGCCGAATTCGCCTCTGCTGTGCGGCTCGGGACACCGGTGACGGCCGACGCGGCTAGAGGGCTGGTGATCTCCCGGTTGCTGGATGCGGCGCAACGATCGGTTCGTTCCGGCGAGACGGTCCGGGTGGAGGGCTGACTCACCAGTCGGTCGCTGCATTCCTGTCACCGACGATGTCATCTTCGGATTGATCGACTCCGCACGCCGTTGAGCTCCGCCGCTGGCTCGCTCGGTACACACTCACGTACCGGGGGCGGCGATCTTGATGCTTTTCGCTGACTTCCATAGCTCAAGGTTCGGTTTCGACCAGGGCATGGCCGTACGAACGTCGTTCGGCTCCTTTCCGAGATGCCTGGAATACAGCGCAGCGACAGTCGGCGTGCGGCTGCTGCCTTCGACACAATGCAGCAGCACGGTTTTGCCGTCAGCGCGGAGCGCCATCACCGTACGGGCTGCGTCGTCCAGGACGAACGGCAAATTGGGATTGCCCGCGGGGCCCTCGTCTTTCAGCCAGAATTCGATGTGTTCGGCCGTGTCGAGAGGCGTTGACCCCATCCGGCAGAGGCTCAAGATGGCGTCGTACCGACCGGTCAGCGCCGCGTCGTACCCGCCCAGGTAGAGCCCGTCATCGTGCGGGTGCTGAACCGCCGGACGGTTGGTGCGCCAACCCGTGTAGTCCATTCGGCCGATCGAGGGCCAACCTTTGACGTCGTCAAGACCGTCGCCGGCGGTCAACAAAGCCAGGGCCATCAGGTCTTTCGCGTTGAGCCCCGGCCAGCCGTGCAGGATGCGGCGCCACCGAGCAGGGACCGCGGATGCTCCCCATCGCGCGCCGAGCAACGCGCCCGCGATCGCGGCGGTGGTGTCGGTGTCGTGTCCGGCGCGGACAGCGAGTTCCAGGGCCTCGCTGAGATGTCGTGCGTCTTTCGCCTTGGCATGGGTCATTGCCCACCAGGCGGTTTGCAGTGCGTGCACCACCCAGCCGTTGTTCGGGAAGTCCTGCGGTGTGCCGGTTTCCGCCTGCTGCAGCAATGGTCGCCAAAAACCGGCATCTGCGCCGGGGGTGTCCAGGTAGCCATGCACGCCATCGAAGGTGCCGTGGAGCACCGCGTGCCGAATGGCGGAGGACCACAGCTGGCACGCTTGCCCGGCGCGCTCGTCGTGGTGCGTCAGCTCGCTGATGGCCAAGGCTGCTTCCGTGCAGGCCGTTTCGTCGTCCAGATAGGCCAGGCCGACGGCCGCCGTGCGCATCAACGACCCGTTGCCGCCGGTGAGGCCGGTCAGCCGCCGGGCGGTCGACTGCATTGCCGCACCGGACTTGTCACGCGCCGACAGCACGGACCTCGTCTGGTTTCCGACATCCTTCGGACCACCGGCGAACCACTCGCCGAACCCCGCAGCGACTCCGTCCAATCCGGCCGGTGAACGCAGATCGACTCCGGCAGCGGTGACGCGAGCGACGGCGACCGTCATCGACGTGTCGTCCGTCCACTCGCCAGGTTCAAATCCGAAGGGTCCGCCGCCGATCATGTCGATCGTGGTATCAGCCCCTGGGTAGGTGAATTCATAACCCGCGCCGAGGGCGTCGCCCGCCGCCGAGGCGAGCAGCACCCCAGCAGCCCGATCGGCCATCGCTCCGGTGAAATTCACGCCGCCACCACCTGACGATTGATGACGGACGCATGCAACAGTCGCGCGCTATCATCGATGCCGCGCAACATCAGCGGACCATTGACGGCCTCGACAATGCGGCCCACGCCACTCGTTGCGGTGGCTGACGGCTTCATCTTCTCCACCAAGCCGATGAACTCCCGGCCCGGTAGCCGTAGGTCGCGACATTGTCGGCGCCCGCTGCTGCCACACCACGCCCTGATCGGAATCGCTGCGAACGGCAGCGGTTGCGCGGCGGCCCCCAACCGTGAACACGGCCGCCCGACCACCGCTCCTGCTCCACGCACCGCACGTTGATGACGGTTGTCGTTCCGCCGGCCAGCAGGGTCGACCCGATCGCGACCCGATCCTGGAGGCCGCCGGTCAACACATCGCCATCAAGCACCAGAACTGGTGTTGTGACAACAACTGTCACCTGCAGGAAAGGTACGGCCGGATCGGCCAGCTCACCGACCCGGACGAGGTGGTCGTCCGCGATCGCGACCGCGCGACCCCCTGTCGGCTCCTGCCAGATCGGGAACACCGTCAAGCCTTCACGATGTGTCCCCCGGCCGACATGCAATGCGATGCCCTTCACGATTCCCCCAACGGCTGCGGATGAACATTCTGTTACCGAGCCTTACTGACTGTAGACGCACCCGCTGCGTGATGGCAGGGACGCGGGCGTCGCTACCTCTCGGCGGGCTCCATGGCCCACCACGACCCGACCCGACCCGAGATACTGACACCGCGGCTGCGATCGACAGTGGCGCGTAGAGGTCTACGCGCGCTACCAGACCCGCTGAACTGCCGGCAGGCCGCTCCACGCTGAAGTCAGCTGCTATTGCACCTCAGTTGCTTTGACGATTCGAACCAACTCTTCGCAGCAGAGCCCGTCAGTGGGCGACGTTCTCGGCAAAGAATTCTCGCAGCAGCGCCTCGTTCGCTTGGCGCCCCGCGCGAACCGCCACTCTGAACCCGCACGGCCAACCGGGCCGGGAGATCACTGGTAGCGTTCTCCCAGTGGAGACAACAGTCGATTCAGTGGGACGCATCGTCGTTCCGAAGCAGTTGCGGGACAGCCTCGGTATGCAGCCAGGTACCACTGTGGACGTCACTGCGTACGGTGCCGGGTTGCAGGTGTTGCCCGCGGGCCGAACTGCGCGGATCGTTCAGGTCGACGGCCATACGGTCGCCGAGTCGGATACCCCGGTCACTGATGACGTCATCTTCGGATTGATTGACTCCGCACGCCGGTGACCTCTGCCGCCGGCGCCGTAGCACTCGATACCAGCGCAGCAGTGCCGTACCTGATGTTGTCCCATCCCGCGCATACGGTGACCCGCCGGCAAGTTTCGGGGCGTACAGCGCACCTCACGACGCACTCGCTGGCCGAGACGTATTCGGTTCTCACCCGACTGCCGGGCGATGCACGAGTGACTCCACAAGATGCGGTCACCCTCCTGTCCGCGAACTTCGCTGAGTCGATTGCGCCGGGGAGCAGGGTCTCCGGCAATCTCCCAGCCGTCCTTGCCCCGCTCGGCATTGCAGGCGGCGCTGTGTACGACGCGCTGGTGGGGTTGGCCGCCCAAGCAGCGGGGATGGTTCTCATCACCCGCGACGCCAGAGCCATTCCGACGTACACCGCAGTCAGGGCGAGCATCGAGATCGTGGGCTGAGACGTCACGTTTCGCACCGAGGCAATGCCTCGTCAGTTTCTGAACTTTTCGCGCGCCCGTCAGCGAGACGATCGCGGTTGACATGCGCATTGCATGTACAGCATGCTGAAAGCATGGCAGCACTCCAGTTACGGGACGTCCCTGACCATCTGCACCGTGAGCTGAAGGTGCGTGCCGCCCGATCCGGCCAATCGCTGTCTGACTACACGCTGGCGGTCCTGCAACAGCATGTGGCCACTCCCACGCTGCCCGAACTCATAGAACGGATTTCCCGACGCGCAGCCGTGGAGCCGGAACTCCCCGTCGACGAACTGATCCGCGCGGAGCGGGACGCACGATCCGCATGACGCTGGTCGTCGACGCGTCTGCTCTCGTGGAATTCGTGTTGGGTTCCTCGCGCGGCCGGGATGCCGCCATGCTGATGAGCCGTCACGATGGCGGACTCCATGCGCCGGGCTTGATCATGGCCGAGTCACTGGGCGCTTTGCGGGCGCTCGAGCGGCGCACAAGCCTCACTGCGCCGCGCGTGGATCAGGCGGTAGACGACCTGCTAGCGGTCCCGCTACACAAGTACGGAACTGAGGCCTTGGTAGCCAGAATCTGGTCCTTGCGCGGTCACATCACTGTCTACGACGCACACTACGTCGCCCTTGCAGAGGCATTGGAAGCCCCGCTGCTCACCGGAGATCACCGGCTCGCGTCCGCCACGGGTGAGCTCATCGAGGTGATCACCGTCTGATGCGCCGACCTCGCCGAGGACAGGGGACTCGTAGTTGGTCCGCCGCCGCTACGCCGACGGCTACGTCGTCCAGGAATACCGCAAGCACTCGTCAAGATACTGACTCGTCCGGTCCGTCAGCCGGACGAACCCGAGCTGGCGGAGCAGTGCTCGTTTGACCTCCGGGTCGCCGAGGGGCAATTCGAGTTGGTCGACCAGTGAACGGATCTCGCTGCGTGGGATCTCCTGCAGCTCACGGGGGCCGCGGGTGCGGACCAACACCGCGGGATGCCCGGGCATGTACAGCGTGGCCTCGGGCGGTTCGCTGATCCGGTCCTTGACGCGCAGCCATTGCCCCGTTCGCACCCCGCTGGCCGTGAGCGCGACAAAGGTCCGGTGTGCCTCCCGCCCGACCCGCGAACCACCGGAAGCCTTGACATACAACTGGTACACCCGCTGCGCATGCATCGGACCCTCCGCCTCGATGATCTCCGCCATGGCGGCCATCACCTCGGCCCGGCTGCCGGAATCGACGGGCGGAACCGGTCGCGGCGTCCATGCTCGGTAGGGCGCCATCGTCAGCGCGCCGGCATGTGGCGTTTCCACCGATGGCACGGCCGCGCCGGTGGCAGGCTCGGACGACACCGCTGTGGCGGCAGCACCTTCCCTGGCGGACGCACCTTCCGTGGCGGGAGGATCCTCGGTGGGCGATCGGTACCAAGACGGTGGCTGGAACGCCTCAGCGACCGACGGGACGGGTTCACCTTGCGGAGACGCTGGCGAGGGATCGGGTTCTGCTGCCGGGGTCATTCCCGCCAGGTACCAGGCCGGCGGTGACCAAGCGGGCGCCTCGGGCACGGCGGGTACCTCGGGCTGGGTGAGTTCCGCGGTCGCGGCGGCTTCCGCGGTCGCATTCACGGTGTCCGGCGATTCGTCCAACGGCGGTACAGAGTCGTCGAGATCAGTGCCCGGGGCGGGAACAGGCTCGGCGGCGGCAGACCGCTCGTCGCGAGTAGCCAGCGGCGCCGGCTCGGGTGATGGATGCGCGCGAGCGACCGGCGGCTCGCCCGGTGTCCCCCGCACTTCGCGGGTCACCCCGCGCGGCGCGGTGACCATCCATTCGTCTCCGGTGGGAATCCCGAGGTCGGAAAGGTGCTGCCACACCGGTTGCATCGCGGTCTCGGGGTCGCGGTAGAACGAGGAGCCGCGGATCCGTTCGAAGGTCCAGCCGGCTCGTTCCAGGACCTCCTGCCGCGCCCGATCGCGGTGCCAGACGTCCTCACCGTGCCAGCGGTCGCCGTCGCATTCGATGGCGAGCCGCCCGTTCGGGCCGGCGACGACGATGTCCAGCCGGTACTGCCCGACCTTGTGCTGCACCTCGATCGCCCGATAGCCCCTGGCCTGCAGGGTGTTGACGACGCGGCGTTCGAAATCGGACTCGCAGTCCGCCAACAGGTCTCGGCGGCGTTCCTCGACCGTGGGTGGCGCGGTGCAGTGTCGGATCAGTTCGCCGCGGAGATCCCCGGCCGGCAGGTCCTGCGGGTCGACGGAGGTGACCACCCACATTTGGTTGCGGGCCCGGGACGCGGCGACGTTGATCCGGCGCAGCGGGGCGGTGCCGGTCATGGCGCTGAACCGGGTGCTCGCCGCGTTGGGATCGCGGGCGACGACGGTGGTCAGCACGACCACGTCCCGCTCGTCACCCTGGAAGTTCGCCGCCTCCCCGCACCGAATCTGCCGTTGCGCCAACACATCCGGACCGAGTTGGTCATACAGCAGCTCCCAGATCCGCTTCGACTGCGCGGTTCCGAGCAGCGAGATGACGCCGAACGTCATCCCGTCATACATCGGGTCGGCGCACATCTCGCGGATCAGCGCGACCACCTGAGCCGCCTCCGGCTCGTTGACGAAGCCGCTGCGGTATCCGTCCAACACCCGGACAAGACCCAACGGCACCCACCCGGGTCGCGGCGGCTGATCGCGCAGCGGAATGATCTGGTCGCCGTAGGCCTGGTGGTTGGAGAACGCGATGATCTCGGACAGACAGCGGAAATGCTCGGTCAGCATGACGGGTGTGGAGAACCGCAGCGTAGCCAGGTCGTACAGGCTCCGGTCCGGGTCGAAAACCGTTTTGTAGCGCGGGATGTCGCGGAGGTAGTCGTCCATCAGGTCGAAGATGGCCTGCCGGTCGAGCCCGACATGCTCAGGGCTGGTCTGCTTGTCGTCACCGACAACGATCGTGGCCGACGCCAGCGCCAGCAGCAGCAGCGCCTCGAAACCGATCTGGGAGGCCTCGTCGATCACCAACACGTCGAACGGCGGCACCGCTGTCGGCCGGAAGCTGGTCAGGGCGCGGGCGGTCGGCATGATCCACACCGGGACCGCGGTCTTCGCATCGTCCAAAGCCGCCCGCATCTCGCTGATCCAGCGTTGCGCGAACTTGCCGCCGGTCTTGCCGTAACGGGTGACGGCGGCGACGTAGGACTGCAGCGCCTGCCGCTCACGGTGGCCGAGGTTGTCCGCGAGCCGTCGCCAGGCCCTCTCGGTGACCAGTTCGGTCACCGTTCGGCGGCGCTCCAGGGTCAGTTCTTCGAGAACCGCCTGCAGTTCGGCCGGGTCGGGCAGCGCCGCGATCTCGGCCAGCCACGTCTCGAGCTGGCGACATTGCCACGCGGCAAGGAAATCGCCTCTCTGACTGCTAGAACCGCCCTAGAAAACGCCTCTTCGGCCTTCCTGGAGGCGCCGAACCCGTCGCGATCACAAGCTTCAGGGGTGCGCAGGACCGCGTAGGACGGGTCTCGGACCCCCGTGAAGGGAAGGCCATGCTCCGACGCGCCGAGCTGTCAGGCGACACGGTGCTGGCGAGGGCCATCGTCGGGCGCGCATTCGAGGCAGGCTGGATCGACGTCATGCAGGCCTACGTCGACACTCATCCTGCCGATGCTGCAACGATCGACGAGCTGATCGAACGCAACGCCGCCGAGGCGCAGGCAGAGGCGCCGGCTGCGAATTGTTCCCACGCCCTGCGTTCTCGGCATCACGGCCCCCGGAACTAGCACAGCTCGGCGACCACGAACTCGACCGCCTCGCGGACGATGCGTCGTCAGTCGGGGACTCCCGCCTCAGCGGCACCTGACCATCCCGGACGCCAGATTCTGTGGGGCATTACCAGAGTGCTGGCGGAAGGGCCGGCCATAGGTCGACGGCTAACAATCTATGCCCCAGAGGGGTGCACCTCCGAGGGCGAACAGTCAGCGACCGGCGCATAGGAAACTCGCAGTTCATCCCTGAAGGTGCGGGGCCGGTCAAGGGGTACGTCTCTTCTTCCTTGGCCTTTCTCTGTGGGTGCCGGGTACGCCGAGCTAAGGCGTCGGGGTCAAGGCTCGGGCGTAGCCCGACCGCGTAGCGGCCGGTAGGGGCCTTGACGGCGGCGCCGTTCGGATCGATTCGTGCTCGATGAACCGGGCGCTTAATAGCTTAATCACCGACTG